>CANTGP010000006.1 GCA_947653315.1 uncultured Lachnospiraceae bacterium | reverse complement strand
ATCGACAATGTAGTGGACGGGAGCTTTACTTCCACGGAAGCGGATAAACAGAAAAAATACCAGGTCTACATGGAAAAAAGACTGGAGAATGACTTCTTAAAGAAGTTTACGGCAATTAAGAGTGCCAGCGTGGAACTTTCCTTACCGGAGAATGACGGGACACTGATTGCTTCGGAAGAAGAAGCATTTGCCAGTATCGTATTGGAACTGGACGGTGAATTTGATACGGACAACGCGGCGTTCCTTGCGAGGGCGGTGGCGACGGCAATCGGCAATACCACCACGAACAACATCGTGATTATGGATACCGAAGGAAACCAGTTGTTTTCCGGCGACGACAATTATACCATGTCGGGCATGGCAAATTCCCAGCTCAGTATAAAGACACAGGCGGAAAATTTAGTTAAAAACGAAGTAAAGAGGGTACTGCTTGGAACCAAGGAATATGACAGCGTAGAGGTTGCAAGCAACTTGATTTTGGATTTTTCCACAACGGATTCCACGGAACATACTTACAGTGCGCCGGATGGACAGACACAGGGGCTTTTAAGCCATGAGGCAATGTTTAACTCCGAAAGCACGAATTCCAACGGCGGAGTTCCGGGAACGGATTCCAACAACGACGGAACTACATATCAGATTCAGGACAACTCGGAAAGCAGTTCCACCCAAACGGAGGAGGAACGGGATTACCTTCCCAACGAGACCATTACCAGTAAGACCATACCGGCAGGGCTGATTAAATATGACGAATCTTCCCTTGCCGTTACTGCCGTGGATTACAACATGGTAAGAGAGGAAGATGCCAAGGCACAGGGCCTTTTGGACGGGATTACGTGGGAAGAATATAAGTTAAACAACCAAGGAAAAACGAAGATAGACGTTGACCAGGAATTGTACAATGTAGTTGCAAACGCTACCGGAATCAGTGCGGACCGTATTACGATTGTGGCGTACCGGGAAAACCGCTTTTTTGATAAACAGGGTCCGAATATCACCGCTACCGATGTGGTACAGATAGTCCTTGTCATTGTGATTCTTGCATTGCTGGCATTTGTCGTTCTCAGGAGTATGCGCGGGGAGAAAGAGGAAGCGCAGGACGAAGAACTTTCGGTGGAATCGCTGCTGCAGTCCACTCCGGAAGAAAACTTGGAAGATATCGGTCTGGAGTCTCAGTCTGAGACCAGGAAACTGATTGATAAATTCGTGGATGAAAATCCGGAAGCGGCAGCCAGCCTGTTACGTAACTGGCTGAATGAAGACTGGGGGTAAGAGGGAATGGCCAGATCAACAGAAGAAAAGATATCAGGTGTCCAAAAAGCGGCTATCCTTTTGATCGCTTTGGGACCGGAGCGGTCGGCGCTTATCTTTAAGCATCTGAAGGAAGAAGAAATCGAGGAGCTGACGCTGGAAATTGCCAACACCAGGAGCGTTACGCCGCAATTAAAAGAAGAAATCATAGAAGAATTTTACCAGGTCTGCCTTGCGCAGCAGTATATTGCGGAGGGCGGCATCGGATATGCGAAGGAACTGTTGGAAAAAGCGCTGGGTTCCGAAAAGGCGATGGATGTCATCGGCAAGCTGACGGCATCGCTGCAGGTAAAGCCTTTCGAATTTGTCCGCAAGACGGATGCTTCCCAGTTGTTAAACTTTATACAGGACGAACATCCGCAGACGATTGCTTTGATCATGTCCTACCTTTCCGCCGCACAGTCGTCCTTAATTCTGTCGGCATTGCCGCCGGACAGACAGGCGGACGTGGCAAAACGTATTGCGGTAATGGACAGGACCAGTCCGGATGTCATCAAAGAGGTGGAAAAAGTGTTGGAATCCAAGTTGTCATCTTTGGTAAACCAGGATTACACGATTATCGGCGGCGTGGACGCGGTAGTGGAAATCCTGAATACGGTAGACCGTGGTACGGAGAAACATATCATGGAGACTTTGGAAATCGAAGAACCCGAATTGGCGGACGAAATCAGGAAGAAGATGTTCGTATTCGAAGATATCCTGCTGCTTGACGACAGGGCAATCCAAAGGGTGCTGCGTGACGTGGATAACAATGACTTGGCAATCGCGTTAAAAGGCTCCAACGAACAGGTACAGAATGCGATCTTTAACAATATGTCCAAGCGTCTTGCGGTAATGATTAAGGAAGACATGGAATTTATGGGTCCCGTCCGTATGAAGGATGTGGAGGAAGCGCAGCAGAAGATTGTTAATATCATAAGAAAACTGGAAGATTCCGCAGAAATTGTTATCTCCAGAGGCGGAGGTGACGAGATCATTGTATAACGGTAATATTTTCAAATCACATATGGTGGTTGTGCAGGATGACGATACGCTCCTTATCGATAACAACGAGAGGATTGCAAAGAAAATAGAGAGTTTGGAAGAAACCATGATAAACAGTGCGCGGAGCGAGCTGATGGAGGAATCCTTCGACGGCTTCGTGGGCGGACTGGATGCGGAAATGGTGGAGGCCCTGACGGCAGATTCCGATGAGGAACTTCCGACGGTTATTAAGGCGGAACGGCCGGAAGAAGTGCAGGAGCCTAAGGCTTCCGCGGATGCGCTTGCCATTGTGTCTGCGCAGGCGCAGGAAGTGTTGGAAGCGGCGCGCCGGGAGGCGGAGAACTTAAAGTCGCAGGCGATGATTGAGGCACAGCAGGAGCTTGAGACCATGAGAAACAGGGCTTATGAGGAAGGCAAAGCCCAAGGGTACGATGCCGGTTACGGCGAAGCGGTGGCACAGGTAGAGGAACAGAAGAACCAGTTGGAGCAGGAACGTAAGAGACTGGAGGCGGAGTACCAGGATTTGGTGGAAGAACTGGAGCCAAGGTTTGTGGAAGCACTGACCGATATTTATGAAAAGGTATTCCAAGTGGATTTAAAGAAGGAACAGAATATTATCATGCATCTGATTTCATCCACGATGCATAAAATTGAAGGCAGCAATACCTACCTGATTCATGTTTCCAAGGAAGATTACCCGTATGTGAGCATGAAGAAGAACGAAGTGCTTGTCACATCCGTTTCTGCCAATGCTTCGGTAGAAATCGTGGAAGACATGACACTGGGGGCAAACGACTGTATCATAGAGACGGATGGGGGAGTTTTTGACTGCGGTTTGGGGACGCAGTTGGAGGAATTGTCACAGAAATTGAGATTATTATCTTACACGAAGGGGTAATCCGTTGAGAGCAGCAGTAAATTTTGTAAAATATGAGAGAGTGGCAGAAAATACGTTTTATAAGATGAAGGGAAAGGTCGTCAACATCGTGGGACTGACCATTGAATCCTTAGGACCGGAAGCCCGCTTGGGCGATATCTGTCTCATATATCCGGATGTAAAAGAAAATACGAAACCGATCATGGCGGAAGTCGTGGGGTTTAAGGATAAAAGAACCCTGTTAATGCCTTATGAAGTAGTGGAAGGCGTGGGATTTGGCTGCATGGTGGAAAATACCGGCGAAGCGCTGATGGTAAAGGTGGGCGATGAACTGTTAGGGCAGACCTTGGACGGTTTGGGACGTCTTACCGAAGGCGGCGCAACGGTAGGCGGAAAGCTCTATTCCGTGGAAGCGCCGCCGCCGGATCCTATGAGCAGGGATATTATCGATGATGTACTTCCTTTGGGGGTAAAGGCGGTAGACGGGCTGATTACCGTCGGAAAAGGTCAGAGAATCGGTATTTTTGCAGGCTCCGGCGTGGGGAAATCCACGCTGTTAGGTATGTTTGCCCGCAATACGAAAGCCGATGTGAATGTGATTGCCTTAATCGGTGAGCGCGGCAGGGAAGTGCGGGAATTTGTGGAAAGGGATTTAGGACCGGAAGGCATGAGGCGCTCGGTAGTAGTGGTGGCAACCTCGGATAAACCGGCGCTGGAAAGGAATAAGGCGGCGAAGACGGCTACCGCCATTGCGGAATATTTCAGGGATCAGGGAAAAGACGTACTGCTTATGATGGATTCCCTGACCCGTTTCTCCATGGCACAGAGGGAAATCGGTCTTGCCAGCGGGGAACCCCCTGTTTCCAGGGGATATCCGCCCAGCGTGTATTCGGAAATGCCGAAACTGTTAGAGCGTGCAGGACGTTCGGAGAAAGGCTCGATTACGGGACTTTATACGGTGCTTGTGGACGGCGATGATTTCAATGAACCGATTACGGACACGGCACGAAGTATTTTGGATGGGCATATTATGTTAAGCAGGCAGTTGGCGCACAGGAACCACTATCCTGCCATCGATATTTTACAGAGTATCTCCAGGTGCATGAGCCAGATTGTGGACCGGGAGCATAAAAAGGCGGCGGGCAGGCTTAAGAATGTACTTGCCACTTATAATGAAGCGGAGGATTTGATCAATATCGGCGCTTATAAGAACGGAAGCAATCCCAACATTGACTATGCCATCGAGAAAATCGAGGCGGTCAACGGTTTCCTGATGCAGATGGTGGAAGACAAATTTACGTTTGAGGAATCCGTGCGGATGATGGAAGAACTGTTTGAAGAATAGGGGCGCTTATGTCGAAGTTTGTATATAGGATGCAGAATATCCTGAATCTGAAATATAAGCTGGAAGATCAGGCGAAAATGGAGTTTGCCACGGCGCGCAGGCGTCTGACCGAGGAGGAGGAAAAGCTGGAGCATTTTTACCGGCGTAAGGATTCTTATGAGGAGGAAGGGCGCAGGCTGCGGGAAGATACGTTGGAAGTAATGGATATTCTGGAAAACCGGAATGCGATTTTACAAATGGATGAATTTATAGAGCTGCAGAAATTGGAAGTGGCGAAAGCGGAAGCCGCGCTGGAAGTGGAGCGGCAGAAGTTACAGGAAGTCATGCAGGAGCGGAAGGTTCAGGAGAAGCTGAGGGAGAAGGCTTTTGAGGCATTTATCAAAGAGGAAAACGCGAAGGAAAGCAAAGAAGTGGATGAACTGGTAAGCTACACGTATGGACAGAAAAGAAGGTGAATCACATGGCAGGAACGGATGTTATGACGGGTTTGGATCCCAAAGAGGAGAAAAAAAGGCTGACAGAAGAAAAGAAAAAGCTGAAAGCCGACCAAAAGGAGCAGAAAAAGGAAGCGAAGCGCAGGGCAAAGGAAATCTCCTTACAGGAAGAACAGTTGGATGATGACGGCGGCGGTGTTTCCGTGTTTCTTGTGACGACGCTGATTGTGGTTGTATGGATCGCCATTCTCTGTCTTTTGATTAAGCTGGATGTGGGCGGTTTCGGTTCCAATGTGCTGGCTCCGGTGCTGAAAGATATTCCGGTGGTGAACAAGATCCTTCCGGCATCCGAACAGCGCAGTCCCGAACAGGCGGCGACGGGTGAAGAAGAAGAATACGGCGGTTACAGCAGTTTAAAGGAAGCCGTGGACTATATTAAGGAACTGGAACTGGAGCTTCAGCGGGCACAGGCGGCAGGCGCAAGCAGTACCGAGGAAGTGGAAGAATTAAAGGCGCAGGTGGCAAGGCTTAAGACATTTGAAGATAACCAGGTGGAATTCCAAAGAATTAAGACGGAGTTTTATGAAGAAGTGGTTTACGCGGAGAACGGTCCGGGGGAGGAAGCCTACAAAAAATATTTTGAGAGCATTGATCCTACCACGGCGGAATATTTATATAAGCAGGTGGTGCAGCAGGTAGAGGAAAGCAATGAGGTAAAGGAGTACGCACAGGCGTATTCGGAAATGAAGCCAAAGGCTGCGGCAAAGATTTTTGAAGAAATGACCGACAATCTCGGATTGGCGGCACGCATTCTTTCTTCCATGAGCGCGGAAGACCGCGGTAACATATTGGCGAACATGGATCCTGTCGTTGCGGCGCGTATAACGAAGATTATGGATCCCGAATCCTGACAGGAAAATTTGGTTAGGGTAATTTGATTAAGAAATTTGGTTTCTGATATATAATGACGGCAACTGTTTAAAAAACAGGCACAGCCGCTTATATATAAAGACCGTTAGGTCAAAACATGCAGTAAAAACAAAACAAAAACGAAAAGAAAGGAGGACGAAAGGAATGATAACGACACCGGTAGGAAAAGCCGCGAATCCGCTGTTGGGATTTGGAACCCCCGTGCAGCCGGGAAAAGCACAGGAAGATTTGGCGGGCAGCTTTACCGACGCATTCAGCAGAGCGAAGGGACAGCAGAATATGACGCTCCAAAAAGATGCGGGAGTGAAGCAGAATGCGCCGAATCCGCAAAACAAGGTAAGCGGCAGCGAGCAGAAGGTTTCTGATGACAATAAGCCTGTTAAGACGCAGGAGAACACGGAATCCCAAAGCACTTCCAAGGTAAAGGATACGCAGACCGCGGAGAAGGTTCAAAAGGAAGCGGAAGAAGCCGGCAAGGATTTGGTTGGTGAGGTAGCCGAGGAACTTGGCGTAACGGAGGAAGAAGTCCTGGCTGCGATGGAAGTTCTTGGATTTACCATGGCGGATTTGCTGAATACGGACAATATGACGCAGCTTGTACTCACCGTGAAAGATGCCGACATGCTTTCCCTTATGACGGACGGAGGATTGTATGATTCCCTCCAGAATCTTTTGGGAATGGTAAACCGGCAGTTGATGCAAATCGGGGAAGAAACCGGATTGACACCGGAAGAACTGGCAGCCCTGATGGAACAGCTTAAGGAACAGCCGGAAGAACAGCCCCAAACGGATGCGGATGTCAATGCGGACGGTAAGACGGCACAAGACATGCTGCTGCCGGACGGGCAGGAAGACTATACGGTTACGGTAGAACGCGACGGCGAGGTCATGAAAGTCAGCGTGGAAGTGGACGGCAATGCCAAGACGGAAACGGCGGAAGTGACCAACGTAAAAGCGGAGGCACCGGAGGAAGAAAGTGTGGAGCCCGCGAAGAAGGAGGAAGGGGCGAAGCAGGATCATTCCTCACAGAGCAGCGAATCCCGTGCCGACATGATTTTGGATCATCTGTTGAACCGTGACCATACATCCGTACAGACGGATGCGGCATTTGAAACGGCGATGGCGGGCAGGACGGCGGATACGCAGGAAATTATGGACCAGATTATGAATTATATGAGGGTCCAGGTGAAAGCGGACATGACGCAGATGCAGTTGCAGCTTCACCCGGCAAGCCTTGGTACGGTAAACATTAATATCGCATCGAAGGCCGGTGTGATTACGGCACAGTTCCTGACACAGAACGAAGCGGTGAAATCGGTATTGGAAAGCCAGATTGTCCAGCTTAAGAGCAGTTTCGAGGAGCAGGGCATTAAGGTGGAAGCCGTGGAAGTAACTGTGGAGAGCCATGCGTTTGAAAGGAACTTAAGCGGTGAAGGAAACGGCAAACAGCAGCCTCAGGAAGGGAAAAAGAAAGGCGTCAGGAAACTGAACCTGAACGAAATGAATCCCGAGGAAGAAACGCTGGAAGAAGACGACAGGCTGGCAGTGGAAATGATGGCGGCAGGCGGCGGTACCGTGGATTTTACGGCATAGGACATTTATGTATTTAAATAATTATGTATTTATGTATTTATGTATAAGAAAGGAGAGATCATATGGCAGCAGCACCAATCGCTCAAATTAAAGACGGTAAAGTCGTGGAAAGCGAATCCGCAGCTTCCTTGGCGAGAGACAAGGTGAAAAACAAGTCCACGTTGGATAAGGATGCTTTCCTTGGTCTTTTGGTGGCACAGATGAAGTACCAGGATCCTTTGGAGCCGACTTCCAATACGGAATTCGTGGCACAGTACGCACAGTTCTCCTCTTTGGAGCAGATGCAGAATATGGCGAATACCATGGAACTGACAAGGGCTTCGTCAATGGTAGGCAAGGTGGTAGTAGTCAATACAACGGATTCCATGGGTAAGGAATCGCAGATTGAAGGACGCGTGGATTACGTGACATACCAAAACGGCAAATCCTATGTTTCCATCGACGGCGGACTGTATTCCCTGGACGACGTATATGCAATCGAAGACCAAACGTATCTTGATGCGGTACAGTTGGCGGAAGAACTGGCGATGGCAATCGACAAGCTCCCGATTATGGATAACCTGACGCTGGACAGCGCGACAGTGGTGAAGGCACTGGATGCGATTTACCAAAAGATGTCCGATTACGAGAAGGCTTTCGTACCGAAAGAATACGTGGAGAAACTGCAGGAATACGTGAAGCGTATTGACGAGCTTCAGGCGGATGCGGATAAGAACAACGGCAGTACCGGTGGTACCGGCAGCACGGACGATGATAAGACGAATTCGGACGGGGACAAAACGAACACGGATAATAAAAAACCGGAATAGGGATGGGGTAAGGAATTCTCAAGGAGGAGGAGATTATGAAAATCCAGAATAATCAGTTCCTTTCCATAGAACAACTGCAGGCAAAATACTTTGTGCAGTCGAAACAGAGCCGGAAAAGCACGGATGCAGACGGCATTTCCTTTCAGGATGTTCTGAATAAGACGGCGAAGGATACCGACAGTGCCCAAGGGGTGAAATTTTCCAAACATGCGGCAAACCGTTTGTCGGAACGGGGTATAGAGCTTTCGGACAGTCAAATGGAGCGTCTGCAGGCAGGAACCTTAAAGGCAGGTGCGAAAGGAATCAACGAATCACTGGTTCTTGTGGACCAACTGGCATTTATCGTAAACGTACCGAACAATACGGTAGTGACAGCCATGAACCAAACGGAAACAGCAGAAAACATATTTACCAATATTGACGGAGCCGTAATCATATAGCCGGACCTTTGCGGAGGCTTCGCTTTGGAATGACGGAAGAAGCGGATGGGAAGGCACTTAAGGGTAAATGACTTAGGGTAATGATTTTAGGAGGTCATTCATTATGATGAGATCATTGTTCTCTGGTGTGGCAGGTCTTAGGACACACCAGACAAAGATGGACGTTATCGGTAATAATATTGCGAACGTCAACACAACAGCTTATAAATCGCAGTCCACCACATTCAGGGATTTGATGTACCAGACCACGCAGGCGGCATCCGGCGCCAATGCGGAAACGGGCGTGGGCGGTATCAATGCAAGACAGATCGGTCTCGGCGTACAGGTGGGTGCTATCAACACAAACATCAAAGGACAGGGTTCGGCGCAGAACACGGGCAATGCTTTTGATATCATGATTACCGGGGAATCATTTTTCATTGTAAGCAATGGTATGGAGAATTTCTTTACCAGGGACGGTTCCTTTTATGTGGATGGTGCGGGAAACCTTGCCATGACCAGTACTGGTTATAATGTTATGGGATGGCAGGTAGATCCCGAAACTGGTGATCCGAAGCCGGATACAGTATCTCCGTTACAGGTTATGAATCCTAAGAATATGTCTTATGATGCAGCGGCTACTACAGATGGAAGGGTGACGGGCATTCTTGACAAGAACGATACGCAGGTTAACAGTTCTTCGGGTCGTATCATGAACTTTGAATTTTATGATAAAAAAGGTTATTTATATACGGCGAAGTTTAGTATCCATTCCACGGGCGCAACGGGAAGGTATTATGTGACATTGGATGATATATTGGATTCCGGTACCGGAAAGTCCATCGGGCAAGATGCGCTTACCAGCGTGACCTTTGGAAGTAAGATGGAAGTGGATACTTCGATTCCGAAAAAAAGTTCGACAACTCCGACATTGGCTGGTGGTGTGGCATATACAGTATCCCCTGCGGTTACTCCGGCACCTACTGCACCCACAGGGATTCAGATTAATACGCCGCAGAATCCGGCAAGCGCCGATTTGTTATCCATGTATGACGGGATTGATTCCACTAGGACGGATATTGAGGCGACCGTAAATGAAAAAGGGCTGTTAGTAGTTACGTCACCGGCGGATCTTGCCAAGACATATGCGTTAAAAACAGGGATTACTGCGAACGTTACAATTAGCAGTGTAACGATTGCAGGAAATCAGGCAGGAACGGGAGCTTATACCGTGGATGCTACCGGAGCGATTACTCCGGATCCGTCGATTACCCCGGCTCCTCCGGCGCTAACCAAAGAGCAGATTTCGCTGATGTATAACGGTCTTGACCTTGTTTCGGAAGGAATCCGCGGATTTACCATTGAGGCGGACGGCAGCCTGACGATTACGAAGAAGGAAGTGGATAAATCCACGAACCTGATTTACGATACGGGAACCGGTCTGTTTGACAGCGTGGGCGGTAATGATGCGATTACGTTGGGATTGGCGGGAATTGCAGGTGGCATGTTTGATGACATCAGCATTGATTTTTCCAATACAAAGAATGTAAACAACGGCGGATCCAGTACCGTGGGTGCTGCAAAAGGTACTGCGCAGGGGCTTGGTACTGGACGTAAAGTTGGTGAGATGATCGGGATTTCCATTGCCAAGAACGGAATTATCACCGCGTCTTATGATAACGGTATGAGTCGGTGCCTGGGACAGATCGCAACGGCAACATTTGCCAATGCATCCGGTCTTGAGAAACAGGGCGACAACCTTTATTCCGCGACAATGAACTCCGGCGAGTTTGACGGTATTGGTAAGGATATTGAGGCGGATGGCGGTTATATGCAGTCCGGCGTGCTGGAGATGAGTAACGTCGATTTGTCACAGGAATTTACGGAAATGATTACCACCCAGAGGGGATTCCAGGCAAACAGCCGTATTATTACGGTTTCCGACACAATGTTAGAGGAATTGACAAACCTTAAGCGTTAGTAATATAATGGGAATGGTATAACTGGCAGGGGGATGCCGAAGGATGTGCTTTAGCATCTCCTGCCGGTTCACTATGAGGGAGAGTGGACAAATGATTGAGGTAACGAAGATAAACGGAATCAAGGTTCTGATTAACCCTGATCTGATGGAACTGGTGGAGGAAACACCGGATACAGTCATATCATTTACCACGGGCCGCAAAATAATTGTAAAAGAAAGTAGACAAGAAGTGAAAAATCTAGTAAAATCGTATAGAAAGGATATTTTTGCGGATTGACGCGGAAATGTGGGTGAGGATTCGTGGATATAGCATCAATTATCGGTCTTGTAGTTTGTGGAATCATGATTATATTTGGTATCCTGTCCAGTAGTGGATATGATATCGCGGCATTTGGTAACTTTGTCGATATACCATCTGTATTCATTACACTGGGTGGATCTTTCGCCTGCGTGCTGGCTTGTTATTCCATGGAAAATTTCCTTGGCGGATTAAAGAGTATCAAGCTGATTTTTAAGGCGCCGACGATTAACACGCCGGAGATGATACAGAAAGTAATCGAATTGTCGAACGTTGCCCGTAAGGAAGGTTTACTTTCCTTGGAAGAAGCGGCATCGGATTTGAATGATGATTTTCTTAAAAAGGGAATACTGCTTATTGTGGATGGTACCGATCCGGAGTTGGTCCGTGCCATTATGGAAACGGAACTGGTGAGTTTGGAAGACAGGCATAAATCAAAAATCGGGTTTTGGGACCAGGTTGCCGCGATGGGGCCTGCGTGGGGGATGATTGGTACGCTGATTGGTTTGGTTAACATGTTGCAGCAGATGGATGATCCTTCGGCAATCGGACCGAACATGGCGGTGGCTCTGATTACTACGTTGTACGGTTCCATGCTTGCAAACTGGATATGCGCACCGGTTTCCAATAAGTTAAAAGAAAATAACGGGCAGGAGGTTATGCTGAAAGAGATTATGATAGAAGGTCTTCTTTCCATACAGGCAGGCGAGAACCCCAGGGTAATCGAAGAAAAGCTGAAATCCTTCCTTGCCCCTCAGGATAGAGTAGCACAAGGTGCAGGAGAGGACGGAGGTGACGCGGTTGGCTAAGAAAAAGAGGGAAGACCCGCAAAAGCCGCCGGCGCTATGGAAAGATACTTTTGCCGATTTGATGAACCTGCTTTTGTGTTTCTTCGTATTATTGTTTTCCATGTCTACGGTGGATGCGCAGAAATTCGAGCAGGTGGCGGCATCTTTCTCCCAAAGTTTCAGTATTTTTTCGGGAGGCGCGCAGGCAATCGGGGACGGTATTTTGGTAAGCGCAGGTATGAGCCAGTTGAACGAACTGGATGAATACATTAACAGTACGGGTAAAGCGGCGGAAAATGACGACACGCCGAAAGATTTGAAAGAAACCCAGGAATTGGAAAAAGCGGTGGAACAGATTGAGCAGGCGAAATTGGAGGAATCCGAGGAACTTGCAGAAAAGATTGACGAAGCGGTGCGGGAACAGAATTTGGAAGGTGTGGTGGATATTGAATTTACCTCCCAATATGTACAGCTTACACTGCAGGGGTCGCTGTTGTTTGATTCCGGAAGTACGGAATTAAAAGAACAATCCCTGCCGGTACTTGACCAAATTGGCGTGATGTTGGAACGCTATGCGGAGAGTACCATAGAAATAGAAGGACATACGGACAATGTGCCGATGTCGGGAGCAAAGTACTCCAATAACGATGAACTTAGCGGCGGAAGATCGCTTTCCGTATTCAATTATTTGATGGGGCATACCAATTTGGATCCTTCGATGGTGAAACACTCCGGAAGGGGGGAATATGTTCCGATTGCGGATAATTCCACGCCGGAAGGCAGGGCGTTGAACCGCAGGGTGGAAATACGCATCTATAATTCGCTGAGTTCCTATTAAGAGAGCGGGAGGAAGTTTTACATGAAGAAAAATTTACTATCCATAATAATATTGGCATTGCTCATCGTGAATATTGTCCTGACGGCGATTATGATGTTCAGCGTGGTGGGTGCGTCAAAGAAGACGTCACAGCTTGTTACGGATATTGCGTCCGTATTGAAGCTGGAACTGGAAGGACCGGAGGGAAGTACGGCAAGGAATGTTCCGCTTTCCCAAACGGAAGTTTATAATGTACCGGAACTTACCGTGGCGATGCGTGCGGAAGAAGGGGTGGATGGCACGCAGTATTGTTTGGTCAGCATCGTTCTTTCCCTTGATACGAAGGCGAAGGGATATAAGGATTACGGTTCGGCAGAAACCATGGAAGCATATTCTCCCCTGATTTCCAGTGAGATTAATACGGTGCTGGGAAGTTATACGGTGAATGAGCTGAAATCCCCGGCAGCACAGGATGAGGCGAAAGCAAAGATACTGGCGAGTCTGCAAAAGATGTTTGATTCGGATTTCATCTATAATGTTTCGTTTAGTGACATTAAGTTCTCATAATCTGCTAAAAAGAAAAGGCAGGAGGTGACTTAAGTGGGTGAGGTACTGTCACAAAGCGAAATAGATAATCTGCTCGCCGCGCTCAGTACGGGCGAGCTGGATGTGGATGATATGCAGGAGAACAACGACAAACAGGTCAAGAACTACGATTTTAAACGGCCCGTGAAGTTCTCCAAGGAGCATTTGCGTACACTGGAAATTATCCATGAACACTATGGACGGCTCGTGTCCACGAACCTTCCGGTTTATTTACGCAAGAACATACAGGTCAGTGTGGCAAGCTCCGAAACGGTAACGTTTGAGGAATTTTCCAATGCGTTATCGAATCCGGTTATTTTGGGAATTATTAATTTTTCCCCGCTTCCGGGCAATATCATCATAGACCTGTCGCCCAATTTAGGGTTTGCAATGATAGACAGGATGCTGGGTGGTCAGGGAACTCCTTTGGAAAAGAACAGGGATTTCTCCGAAATAGAAATGACGATACTGGAAAAAATCATAATTGTCTGTATGCAGCTTATGCGGGAACCATGGAAAAACGTGGTGGATATATCGCCCATGCTGGAGCGGATTGAAACGAATCCGCAGTTTGCACAGGTCATAGCCCCCAGCGACATGGTTGCCATCGTCACGATGAACATTAAAATCGGCGACGTGGAAGGCTTCATGAATATCTGTCTCCCGTTCTTTACATTAGAGAACGTCATGGATAACCTGAATACGAAATATTGGTATTCCACCATGAAGGAGAGTGACGACGAGAATTATGAGGAATATATTGAATCCATGATTCGCAGGGTGAGCGTTCCCGTAAAGGCTGTCCTTGGAATGAGCACCATTTCAGTAAACGATTTTGTTTGTCTCCAGCCGGGAGATATTATACGGTTGGATAAGGATGTTGACAATGAACTAAATGTTTATGTCGGAAATATAAAGAAATTTACCGCGTTACCGGGTTCCAGCAAAGACAAATATGCTGTGAGGGTCACCTCGGTAATCAGAGAGGGGGAGTAACATGGACGGAATGTTATCTCAGGATGAAATAAATGCATTGTTAAACGGAATGGATTTGTCGGAGGCAGAAGGGGACAGCGAAGATGCTGCCGAAGAAAGTTCCGGTTCCGTGATTGATGAAAGCCTGCTGACGGAAGTTGAGAGAGATGCAGTCGGGGAAATAGCCAATATCAGTATGGGTTCTTCCGCGACCACGTTGTATTCCCTCGTAAACAGAAAAGTAGATATTACAACGCCGAAGGTTTCCCTGTCCGATTGGGCAGGGGTTGTGGAAGGATACGAAAGACCCTGCGTATTTATCCAGATTAAGTATACCGCCGGACTGGACGGTTCCAATATCCTTGTATTGAAGGAGCATGACGTAAAGGTCATCACCGATTTGATGATGGGCGGCGACGGTACCAATACGGAAGGTGAGCTCGGGGAACTGCATTTAAGTGCCATTTCCGAAGCCATGAACCAAATGATGGGTTCTGCGGCAACTTCGCTTTCCACTATGCTGGGCATGATGATTGATATCAGTCCCCCGGAAGCAAGCCTTGTGGATTTAAACGCCTTTAAGACGGGCGGGGATATTGCTTCTTTCCTGGACGGTACTTTTGCAAAGATTGCTTTCCGGATGCAGATTGGGGATGTGGTGGACAGTACCATCATGCAGTTATATCCGATTGAATTTGCCAAGAGCATTTACGATACCGTAAAGGGCAACCAGGACGTGGCAGAGGAAGAAGCGCCTGCACCGGCGCCTGCCCCTGCACCGGCGCCCGCTCCGGCAGCGTCGGCACCTGCACCGCAGCCGGATATGTCGCAGATGGCGATGGGAGCGCAGCCACAGATGGGAATGCCGCAAATGAATATGGCAATGCCCCAAATGCAGATGGGAATGCCTCAAATGCAAATGGGAATGCCGCAAATGAATATGGCAATGCCCCAAATGCAGATGGCGGCGCCGCAAATGAATATGAATGTCCAACCCGCACAGTTCCAGAATTTTTCTGCGGATTACAGTGCAATTCCAAGCAGCGAGAACATAGGGCTGATTATGGATGTGCCGTTGGAAGTTACGGTGGAACTTGGAAGAACAAGCAAATCGATTTCCGAGATTTTAGACTTTGCACCCGGTACAATTATTGAGCTGGATAAAATTGCCGGTGAGCCGATAGATGTATTAGTAAACGGTAAATTTGTAGCGAAGGGCGAAGTAGTGGTAATTGAAGAAAGTTTTGGTATCCGCGTAACTGAAATTATCAAGTAATCAAATGACCAGACAAAGAAGGGTCGAGTAAGAAGAAAGGGAATAGGAGAAAAAGAATATGGCTAAGAATATTTTAATTTGTGATGATGCGGCATTTATGCGTATGATGATTAAGGATATCCTTACGAAAAACGGATACAACGTGGCAGGGGAAGCGGAAAACGGCGCGAAAGCGGTGGAAAAATACAATGAATTAAATCCTGATCTTGTGCTTATGGATATTACGATGCCGGAAATGGACGGTATCCAGGCACTCAAGAAAATTAAGGAATCGAATCCGGGCGCACTTGTCATTATGTGTTCCGCCATGGGACAGCAGGCAATGGTTATCGAGTCCATCCAGGCAGGGGCGAAGGATTTCATTGTGAAGCCGTTCCAGGCAGACCGTGTATTGGAAGCCGTTAAGAAAGTAGTAGGTTAAATGTTACTTACGTTATCGGACGGTATGGATTCGTTTTTACAGTTGTGTACGGTATTGTTCCTTTTTGTCCTCGTGCTTTTTGTTACCTGGTTTGCCACAAAGTGGGTTGCCAGGGTGCAGGGCGGTGTCAATGCCCGCAATGCGAACATTGAGGTGGTAGAAACGTACCGCCTGACGACGAATAAATATATTCAAATCGTAAGGGCCGGGGAGAAATATTTGGCAGTAGCGGTCTGCAAGGATACCGTTACGTTCCTTGCGGAAATACCCGCCGAGCAGATTCATTTACCGGAAAAGCAGGCTGCTGCCATGCCTGATTTTAAGAAAATACTTGAAATGGCAAGAGGAAAAGACAACAACCGAAAGAATGAAGAATAGGCGAGATAAATGAAGAAATATTTTTCCAAGAAGTTTTTTTCCGGAAGGAAATTGTCCGAAGGCACGTTTCCCGAAGGCAAATTTACCTTCGGGAGAGGAACGGAAGTAATATGCCTGCTGTTACTGGTGGGCATATTATTCTGTATAAGCCGCCCGGTTCCGGTATATGCGGCGGCGAGGGAATCCAATCTTACGGGAACCACGGAGGAAAGAACCGTTGTGGAAGATCCCGGTACGGCGCAGACGGCGGAGGACTTAAGGGAACTGAACATTGCCAATACCGTGACGCTGACATACCGAGGCAGCAACGGACAGCTTAACGGCTCTCTTAGGATATTGCTGACGCTGACACTGATTGCATTGGCGCCCATATTAATCATAATGCTTACCTCGTTTACCAGAATCCTCATTGTTCTGCATTTTACGAGGGCGGCTTTGAATACCCAGACAGCACCCCCGAACCAGGTACTGATTGGGTTAGCTTTATTTCTGACTTTTTTTATCATGCAGCCTACGCTAAACCAGGTGTATGAGGAAGCGGTGATTCCGTTTGAAGCGGGTGAAATTGACCAGGCACAGGCATTGGAAACCGGAATGCAGCCTTTCCGCCAGTTTATGTACGGGCAGACACAGACGAAGGATGTGCGGCTGTTTATGGAAATCAGCAAGACGGAGTGGGACGCCGGGAACGGGCTTGACAGCATTCCCAATACGGTATTGATTCCCAGCTTTATCATCAGTGAACTTAGGACCGCGTTCATTATTGGGTTTTTGATTTATATCCCGTTTATTGTGATAGATATGGTTGTGGCGTCCACCCTTATGAGTATGGGTATGATGATGCTGCCGCCTACCACGATATCCATGCCGTTTAAGATTCTGCTTTTTGTTCTTGCGGACGGCTGGAATCTTGTCATCGGAAGCCTTGTGAAGACATTTTATTAGCTGTGTGGCGCCGTTTTCCCGTTAAGGGTATTCCTGACAGGGGAAAGGAAGGCAGCCATGGTGATTCGGAAGACGGAAAAGGAGGTATGGCATGACAATTGATGACGTAACTGCGATTACGGGCGAGGCATTGTTTTTAATCATTAAGACGGCGGCACCGGTGCTTCTGATATCGATGGCGGTGGGGCTTACCATAAGTATTTTCCAGACCGTGACTTCAATTCAGGAGCAGACGTTGACTTTTGTGCCGAAGGTACTCAGTATTTTTCTGACCATTATGATCATCGGACATTGGATGGCGAATGGGATGACGGACTTCATGATACGTCTTTGGACGGATTTCAGTATGTATATAAGGTAATATCATGATAGATTATAGTTTTACCTATGCAGACCTTGAATATTTCCTGCTGGTATTTGCGAGAATTTCCTGTTTTGTTTTCATGGTGCCTTTTTTCAGCATGAACAATACGCCGAGAAATGTCAGGATTGGGCTTTCCGTCTTCCTGTCGGTGATTATGTTCCAGGTGGTCACGCCCCATGAAACCGTGCGTTATGAAACGCTGCTGCAGTATACGGTGATTGTGGCAAAGGAAGCGCTGACCGGGTTAATCATCGGTTTCGGTGTGAATATGTGCAACACCATTGTATCTTTTGCGGGACGCATTATGGACATGGAAACGGGTCTGTCGATGGTGTCGCTGATGGATCCCACCACAAGGGAGTCCACGAGTATTTCGGGTATCCTGTACCAGTACATGATTACCCTGATGCTGATTCTTACGGGAATGTATGAGTACCTGTTAAAGGCGCTGGCGGACACGTTCCGGCTCATACCGGTGAACGGGGCCGTTTTCCGTCCGGGAACCCTTGTGGATACGGCAATCCGCTTTATGAGCGAATATATCATTATCGGTTTCCGCATCTGTCTTCCCATTTTCGCGGTGATGATTATGTTAAATGCGATTTTGGGTATTTTGGCGAAGGTTTCCCCGCAGATGAACATGTTTGCGGTAGGTATCCAAATTAAGGTTTTGGTGGGAATCAGCGTATTGTTCCTTACCACCGGGATGCTTCCGGGCGCTGCGGATTTTATTTTCCGGCAGATGAAAAAAATGGTTGTATCATTTGTAGAGGGAATGATGTAATGTTAAGATATAATCTCCAGTTTTTTGCAAAGGACGGTCCGGGCGGTGAAAAAACGGAAAAGCCCACCTCCAAAAAATTAAATGACGCGAGAAAAGAAGGCCAGGTGGCAAAAAGTAAGGAGATTTCCAATGCGTTTGGCCTGCTTGCCCTGTTCCTGTTGATGAAGCTGTACGTGGGTGTCATGGGAACCCGGTTTTTGGGGGGATTTCACAGTCTTTACTCCCAAATTCCCGATTACGTCAGGATGTATGACGGACAGCTTCCGCTGCGGAATATCAATACGGTATTTAAGCGTACCATACTGGATATGATTGTGATTGTGGGTCCGGTGTTTTTGATAGGTTTCCTGGTGGCTTTCCTCTGTGATTTGGTGCAGGTGAAGTGGAGGCCAACGGCAAAACCGCTGACGCCGAAGTTCAGCAAATTAAATCCCGTTAAGGGTTTTAAGAAGATATTTTCCCCTAAGTCGCTGGTGGAGCTGTTTAAATCCATATTGAAGTTAGGGTTAATTATATTCATGGTATATTCCTACCTGAAGGGAAAGATTGGGGAAATTTACCTGTTGTATGACATTTCCTTAAACCAGGGCATTGCGCTGGTGGGGGATTTGGCGATTAATTTGGGAATCCGTATTTCCGCCGTGTACATCGTCATTGGTTTCGCCGATTACGCGTACCAAAAGTACAAGTTTATGGATGACATGAAGATGACGAAGCAGGAAGTGAAGGACGAATACAAGAACCAGGAAGGGGATCCCAAAATTAAGGGAAAGCAGAAGCAGCGTATGATGGAGGCTTCCAGGCGGAGGATGATGCAGCAGCTCCCCGAAGCGGATGTGGTAATTACGAACCCGACCCATTATGCGGTGGCAATTAAGTATGATGCGGAGAAGTACGATGCGCCGATGGTACTTGCGAAGGGACAGGACCATCTTGCACAGAGAATAAAGGAAGTAGCCCGCGAGAACCATGTGGAAATCGTGGAGAACAAACCCCTTGCCCGTATGCTGTATGCAAACGTGGAGGTAGGGGAATTCATACCGCCGGAGTTGTATCAGGCAGTAGCGGAAATCCTTGCGTTTGTGTACCATTTGCAGGGGAAAGCATAGTAGAGAGGAGGAGTAGGTGTGAGAAAAGCGGATTTGGGTGTCGCATTATATTTACTGTCGGCATTTGTAATGTTCATTATTCCCATTCCCTCCCAGTTATTGGATGTTTTGCTGGCCTGCAACATGGCTGTGGCGTTTTCGATTATGTTCGGATGTATGTTTGCAAAAGAGGTGCTGGAACTTTCTTTCTTCCCGACCATTTTGCTGTTTACGACCATATTCCGGATTGCCCTTAACGTTTCTTCCACGAGGCTGATTCTCACCACGGGGGATCCCGGTAACGTGGTGGCAACGTTCGGCGGATACGTGGGCGGCGGTGATTTGATTGTGGGCGCCATTATTTTCATTATTTTGATCTTAATTCAGTTTATGGTCATCAATAAAGGTTCCGAGCGTGTGGCTGAGGTAACGGCGAGGTTTACGCTGGATGCCATGCCCGGTAAGCAGATGGCAATCGATGCGGATTTGAATACGGGAGCCATCGATGATGCCGAGGCAAAGAGGAGAAGGGATAAGATTCAGGAGGAATCCAGTTTTTTCGGCTCCATGGACGGTGCCGTGAAATACGTGAAGGGGGATGCCACGGCGGGACTTCTGATTACGGCAGTCAATATCATCGGTGGTATCGCCATGGGTGTGCTGCGGCAGGGAATGCCGGTGGGCGAGGCGCTGGATAAATATGCGATTCTGACCATCGGCGACGGTTTGGTCAGCCAGATTCCGTCCCTGTTGATTTCACTGTCTACCGGTATTTTGGTGACAAAGGGTACGAAAGAAGCGGATTTCGGTTCGGTTTTGATCCGGCAGTTTTTCGGCGTGCCGAAAGTGATGTATTTGGTGGGGGGCGTTTTAATCGGGCTTGGGATTCTGACCCCGTTGAATAACCTGATTTTTATTTCTTTGGGCGTTTTCTTCCTGATTGTCGGAAGGATTATGGCAGGTACCATTGAAACGGCGGAAATTGAGTCGGAGGTCGATGCGGATGAAATGGCGGCGGAGGAAGTGCGCCAGCCGGAGAATGTCAACAGTCTGCTCCAGGTAGACCCTATCGAGCTGGAATTCGGTTATGGCATTATTCCCCTTGCGGATGTGAACCAGGGCGGCGACCTGTTAGACCGCGTTGTTATGATTAGAAGGCAGATTGCGCTGGAACTTGGTACGATTGTGCCGATTATCCGTCTGCGCGATAACATACAGTTGAATCCGAACCAATATATCATCAAAATAAAAGGTGTGCAGGTCAGCGAGGGTGAAATCCTCTTTGACCATTACATGGCAATGAATCCGGGTTACGTGGAGGAAGAAATACCCCAGACAGAGGAAGACATCCGGCAGGCACCATCAGAAGAAACC
>CANTGP010000005.1 GCA_947653315.1 uncultured Lachnospiraceae bacterium | reverse complement strand
GAGGAGTGTTTTTTTGCGAGCGATTAGAAATGATGGGTGGGAAGAAGTAATAAAGGCGGTTGATGCATCGGAAGCTTTACTTAAGGCAACTTTGGAGATGAACGAAAAAGCTGTGGCACAGATGATACAAGAAGTCCATATGCAAAGTTCTTCCAGTCTGATATATAACAATGAGATTTCTTTGAGCAGTGTGATTGCGCTGGCATATTATAGTGCATGCAGAGATTATACTCTTGTAAGAGAATTGCCGACAGGAAATGGATTTGCCGATATGGTTTTCCTTCCTAAACGTACATCTTTAAATCCGGCATTGATTGTGGAACTAAAATGGGATAAAACCGCAGAAGGAGCAATCAGTCAGATTAAAAGTAAAGGATATGTGTCAGCCCTTAAAGAGTATAAAGGAAATATTTTGCTTGTCGGAATCAATTATGAGAAGAAAAGCAGAAAACATCAATGTAGGATAGAAAAAATAGAAATGTAATTTTTGCAGTATCATAAATTATAAAAAAGTTCGTGTCACTAACTTGACACAAGGGGGATTGAAGGCGATGGAGGAGCTGGCGAAGCTGGAGGATGAGAGGGGGAATCCGGCTTATCTGAGTGATTGGAAAGAAGCGGGTGGAAAACGGGAGCGTATTTAGCCGTATTGGAAAAGACAGACCGTTGATTTGTTCCGGTTTGTTTGGTGCAGGGATATTGGTAAAAGTCATGTGTGCTTTATAATATTTGGAAATCTAAATCGGTATTTTAGGGAAAAATATATGTGACGGAGGGCTGGAATTGTATTGGAAAATCCGGGAAAAGGTATTGAGGGAAATCGTTTTTCAGGATATACTTATAAGCAGGCGGCAGGTATGTGATGTAAATACGGCTGCTTAATGATGCCGGGATTATGATGCCGGGAAGAAATAATAGGTTGTGTGGTGACGGAAAATGGCGGATTTCGTATTTATGGGACTTGGTATTTTTAGTATCGGTGTGTTATTGTTTGCATTATTTCTTGTTCTGAAGGGGGATGGTTCCAGGGAACAGAAACTCATGCAGTATTTTTTGATTGGCGCTCTGATACAGAATGCCGGATATTTGCTGGAACTGACGGCGCCTACGGTAGAAGCTGCCATGGTTGCGGTAAAGGTACAGTATTTTGGGTCGCTGGCGGTTCCGATTAGTTATTGCTATTTTATATTCAGTTATTGCTTTGAGAAGGCGCCAGCTAAACTTTTAAATCTGATAAAGATTGCTGATTTTATTGTTTTGGGGCTTGTTTTTACCTGTGATTTACATACTTTTTATTACAAACGGGTGGAGTGGCTGTATACGCCGGAAGGCCATGGATATTTGAGTTTGGAATACGGACCGGGTTATTGGGTTTTCATGTTATGCGGTACGATTATCCCTTATGCGTTTACGCTGTATGCCCTGATCCGTGTATGCATGAAAAAGCCGGATTATGCGGCGGACCGGAGGTATCGGCTGATACTCGCACTTTCCTTTCTGCCGGTGATGGCATTGTGCGCATATGTCATGAAAGTAACGTCGGTGTATGACCTTACGCCTCCTGTGCTGGGTCTGGTTCTTTCGAGCGTGGCCATATTGATTTGGAGCAGAAAGGTCTATGATTTTGGCAGCCTGGCTTCCGGTATTCTGCTTCACAGTATGAGTGACGGTGTCATCGCAATAGACGAACATGGGCGGATTGTCAGCTATAACCCTGCGGCAGCAGGAATTTTTCAGGAATTAACCCCCCGTGCATGCGGAAAGCATATCGTGGAATTGGATGGTTTTCCGCAGAATATGCTGGACGGTGACGGGAAAGGGGAATTTTGCCTGAACGGCAGTTTTTACCAAGGGCATGTGAAACGGATTACGGATAAATTCGGGGAGAACAAGGGGTATGTGATTCTTATTTTGGACGTGACGGAAACCAGGAAGCATATAGAGGAAATTACGCGCGTGCGGGAACAGGCGGAGCAGGCCAATACTGCCAAAAGTGCATTTCTTGCCAATATGTCCCATGAAATCCGTACACCGATGAATGCCATTGTCGGATTGAGCGACATTATTATGGAGGAAAGCGTAGGGCGCAAGGTGTACGGATATGCCTGTGATATTAAGGCATCCGCCCATAATCTGCTGGCATTGATCAATGATATTCTTGATCTGTCAAAAGTGGAAGCGGGAAAAATGGAACTGGTACCGGCACAGTATCATGTGAAATCCCTGGTTGGCGAAGTGCTGAACATGATGGACATTGTGGCCTCACAGCGCGGGCTTATGGTGGAAAGCGAGTATGACATGACGATTCCCTGCTGCTATATGGGGGACGAAAGCAGAATCAAGCAGATTTTGATTAATCTGCTGAACAATGCCTTGAAGTTTACGAAAAAGGGACATGTAAAAATTTCCGTGTCGGGTATGCATGGGGAAAAAGAGGATGAGGAGCGTTTGGTTTTCCGGGTGGAGGATACCGGCTGCGGAATCCGTGAGGAAGATATCGAAAGAATTTTTGAGAATTTTAAACAGCTTGACGCCAAGAGAAACAGGGGGGCGGAAGGAACAGGGCTTGGACTCTCCATTACAAAACGTTTGGTGGAACTGATGCAGGGTACGATTAGGGTGGAGAGCGTGTACGGTGAGGGGTCCGTGTTTATCGTGGAGATTCTGCAGAAAATCGCGGATGCCAGACCTTTGTCCGAAGTTCCTGAGCAGGAAGGCAGGAAGGAAGAACCGTTGGAGCCGTTTACGGCGAAGGGATGTAAAGTATTGGTGGTGGACGACAACCTGATTAACCGGAGGGTCGCAAGGTCATTTTTACAAACTTATGGTTTGGAAATTACCGAGGCGGAAAGCGGAATGGAAGCGATAGAGCTTGTCCGGAGGACGCGGTTTGACATTATTTTCATGGATCATATGATGCCCATGATGGATGGAATCGAGGCAGTGCAAAATATACGGAATGATTGTGGGGAAAACGGGAAGCTGCCCGTGATCATTGCATTGACCGCCAATGCAATGGAAGGTGTCCGTGAGAATTTTTTGGCAAACGGTTTTCAGGATTTTATTACGAAACCGATTGACCGGAGGGCCATGCATATGGTACTTTTGAAATGGATACCGGAAGAAGAACGGGTGGCGTGTGATTCGTGGACGGATAGCCTGCAGTCCGACAGTGACATATTAAAAAAAGTGATTATCGAAGGGATAGACACGGACGAAATGGCGGGGCATTATTCCGGCAGTTTGGAAGAATACAGGGAGCTTTTGGAGCTGTATTGTCTGGACGGGAAGCGTAAGCGGAAGGTTCTGCAGGAGTTATGGGAAGAAAAGGATTATAAAGGCTATGGCATAGAGGTGCATGGTTTAAAGAGTGCCTCCGCGAATGTGGGTGCGATGCGGATTTCAAGCATGGCGAAGGAGCAGGAAAAGGCGGTAAACAGGGGCGATTATTCCTTTGTGGATCATCATGTATCCAAACTTTTGGAAGAATACGGGGAACAGTTAGGGCATATCCGGAAGTATTTGGAAGCGAACCGCACTGCGGATTCCGCAACGGTGCAGGAAAAAGATACGGAATCGAAACCAAAGGCAGAAGCAGAAATGGGAAAGACGGAATTGCTGCAGGGATTGGAAGCGGCATTGGAGAGCCTGGAAGATTTCCGGGCAAAGGACTGTGCCCGGAAATTGGATGAAATGATGGAATACCGGCTGGAAGCCGATGTGGAAACGGCGCTTGGGGAAATAAGGGGACTGCTAAAATTATATGAGGATGATGCGGCAGAACAAATGCTGCATGAACTGATAGGGCGGATAAGGTAGGAGGAAAAAGAGATGGCGGATAAGTATAAAATACTGGCAGTGGATGATAACAGTATCAGTTTGGCAACGATTGAACAGGCACTAAAAGAGAAATATGAGGTGACTCCCTTAAATTCAGGTGTCCGTGCTTTGCAATATTTAAAAAAGAACAGGCCGGATTTAATTCTTTTGGATGTGCAGATGGCGTTAAAAGACGGCGTTGAGACGCTGCGGGAAATCCGTGAAATGGAGAATTGCCGGGATATTCCCGTGATTATGCTGACATCGCAGAGCGATAAGCATACGGTAATGGAGAGTTTTATGGTAGGTGCGGACAACTATATCCTGAAACCCTTTGTCGTACAGGATTTGCATGAACGGATTGAGAGCCTTTTAAAAAAGGGCAGATAATATAGACGAGGGAGATGAATATGGAAAAAATAAACCGTGAGGATATGCTGGAACTGACCAGGCGCATGACCTTAAAACGGAATTGTTTTGACCGGATTGCGGGTGCGTATTTGGACGGGGAAGGTTTTGTGGACGGGACTTTTAATAAGCATTTCCAAAAGTTGTCGGCAAAGGACCGGCAATTTCATTTAGCGATTGCAAAGGCAGTGCCGTTTTCGGAGACGAATGTACGCTTGAAGGAATATCTGTTTGGGGAGAAGGATAAGAAGCCGGGCAGTATTTGGAAGATGCTGATGGCGCTTATGGAATGCGGACTGAAAAATGATGCCATGCTGGATGTATTTTATGAGGAATTTGGGAAAGCGTGCCAAACAGGCAGCGGTTATGCCGTTTATTTCTTTCATGGAAGCTATGATGTGCCTTTAAAGGCGGAGGATAAGGAGAGTCTTTGGGAATCGGAGGAAGTTTACCGGTTTATTATTTGTACGGTCTGTCCGGTAAGCGGGGATTATGAGGCGGGAGAGCCGGAATGCGGGTTCCTGTTCCCTGCGTTTAAGGACAGAAGCAGCGACGCGGACCGGATTGATGTGTTTGCGGCGGACGGAACATCGCCTTATGCCGGGGCGCTGCATAAACTGCTGTTTTCTTGAATTACGCCGGATTCCATACAGGCGGTGCCGGAAAAGCGAAAAAGAGGGAGACGTGTGCGGTCTCCCTCTTTTTTGTGCACACGGGCACCCCAAGGAAAATGACGGCGGAGCCGGCGGGTGCCCGGCGCGCGAGTAGGGAAGATGCCTTCCCTGCTCGATGGTACACGGGTTTAAGCAAAATACTGGAATCTTCCTACCAGTTCTTTTAAGATATCCGCCTGGCCGGACAGTTCCTCCGAAGAAGCGGCGCACTCCTGTGAGGTTGCGGAGTTGGATTCCACGACTTCCGCAATTTGGGTAATACCCAGCGTTACCTGTGCGGCGGCTTCCGCCTGGTTGTCGGAGGCTTCCGCAATGACGATAATGGCTTCTTTGACTTCCTTTGCATTGTCCACGACGGAAATCAGGGAATCCGCAGCGGATTTGGCAAGTTTGGTTCCGTCGTCTACCGCGGAAATGGCATTCTGTATCAGTTCGTTGGTGTTTCGTGCGGCTTCGGAACTCTGTTCCGCAAGGATACCAACCTGCGTGGCAACCACCGCAAAGCCTTTACCTGCCTCTCCTGCCCTTGCCGCCTCGATGGATGCGTTTAATGCAAGCAGGTTTGTCTGGTCGGCAATTTCTTCAATGCTGCTGATGATTTCCGCAATCTTATTGGAAGCGTCTTTGATTTTTGTCATGGCTTCCGTATTCTGCTGCATTTGGCGGTTGCTTTCCATGATACGGCTGTTCATGCTTTCCACGGTGTTCTTCGCTTTTTCTGCATTTTCCGCGTTAATATGTATTTTCTCCGAAATATCCGTGATGGTTGCCGTCAGTTCCTCGATGGCGCTTGCCTGGTCCGTAGCGCCTTCCGCAAGTAACTGTGAAGCGCCGGCTAAATCATTGGAGCCGTTTTGTACGCTTTCGGCGTTACCGTCAATTTCTTTCATGGCGGCGCTTAAGGAGGATATAATATCGCGGAAGGAAGTGCTGATCAACGAAAAATCACCTTTGTAGTCTTCGTCTATGGTAATCTTGAAATTTCCGTCCGCCAATTCCGCCAAGTGGCTGCTGATGTCGGAAACAACGGCTTTCAGGTCTTGAATGGTTTCTGCGAGGCTGTTCATCAGGATTGCCGTTTCATCGTTGGTCTCCGGTACCGGCGAATCGGAATGGAAATCCCCTGCCGCCAGTAGTTTCAGGCGGTCCACCGATGTGATAATCGGCTTGGCAACCGCTTTTCCCAATTGGACACCGTTTTGGATGCCGAGTATGGTAAAGATGATGACGAAAACAACCGTAAGTCCCAAGGCAAGATAAAATTTACCCAAAAATTCATTCCTGACAGCGGCTACGCCGATGCTCCATCCTTCCGTATCCGGTACCGGCGAATAAGAAACGATTTTTGTTACGCCCCCGTAAGAGTATGTCCCCGTTCCGTCTTCCCCGTTTACCATTCTTTGGCAGATGGCGCTGAATTTTTTGAGCTTGGGGTTACTGTCGCCGAGAGCCAGACAGTCCTCCACGCCGACAATTTCCGAATTGATGTCGGCAATGGTGATACCTTTGGAATCGGTCATAAAAGCGGTACCGCCTTCGCCTACCCTTATGGAACGCATAATGTTATTTAAACTTTCTCCGTCCGGCACGTACACAATGGCGCCCACGGTTTTGGAGCCTGCGACGCCGTTTTCCCATAACGGGGCAGCAACCGCAAAAGATACCTGGCCGGTGACCTGACTGTATGCAGGTGTGGAGACATAAGTATTGCCTTTCATTGCTTCCTTAAAATAATCGCGGTCGGAAAAATCCGTGCCGGAAAGAATGTCCTTGCCAGTGCTGTCAAGGAGATATGCGCTGTTAAGTTTGTGTTCCTTGACTTTTACGCTTAAAATGTCATTCTTTTCTTCCGGCGTCCGTTCCGGATCCGATAAACGGGCAATGGTGCCTGTTTCATAGGCTATTGCTATGTATTGGTTTAAGGAGGCGGCTACGTAGTTCGCCGCTACCTCGGAAGTGTTGTCAATGGTTTCCGAAACTGCACTGACGGAGGAAATATAACTTAATACGGATGTGATGACCCCCAGTATAATGCAGCAGAGACTTACTACAAGACCAAATCGTTTAGAAACTTTTTTTTCGATACTAATAAACTGATTTTCGTCTTTCGTATTCCATGTGTTACCCTTACCTTCCCTTTTTCCGTTTTCATTTTTCATACTCTACCCTCATTTCTGCGTTGCCTTTTTTCGCATTTACTTTTTCATTTCATTCCTGCGGCATGGTATCCGACTGCGTATAACAGGGAATTTGCGTTAAGGCAACGCGCCAACACATATTCTATGCTTCTACACGGGTTTCCGGCGCTTTTGTAATTTTGTCTGTTTTATTACCCCCTTTTTTACTATCCGTATCAATCATGCTGATTGTGTATGGTTTCCCAAAAAGCTGTTAACAGTTATTATATCAAATTTGGAAGCGAAGTTCTACTTTTTTTTGTACAGAATGCCGGAAATATTGGACCCCGTCATTCTTTATGGTTTGTGTTTACGTAATCCTGGATGGCGAAATTGTCCTCCGGCATCCGGCATCCGATGATGTATTCGCCTTCATTATCCGTATTGCGGATGATACGCCCCTCCAAAGAACGCGCATCGGGAAGCGGGAAGCCCAAAACGGAAACCGTTACGTCTTTTCCCATGGAGTGTGCAAACTCGTTTGCCGTTGTGGTGAAAGCAAAACCGTTGGCGCTGAAATTTACCATTTTTCCCGTAAAGGGTTTATCCGTATCCTTGAAGCGGATTTCGCAGGAATGGGACAGCGGCATACGGGGGTATTTTCTCCGGTTGACGACTTTAGGCGTAGAGAACACCGTCAGCCGGTAGCAGTCCGTCTTTTCCCTTACCGGGGATATTTTTACGTTTTCCCAATGATAGAGGACGTTGTCCACCACAATCCGCAGATGAAAATTCAGGTTTTTTGATTTCGCCGAAACGGGCTCTTTGCCGTCCTGCCGTATGGTTACCAGGATATCGTCGCCCTGCTGTTCCGTAATCTGCCCGCGGTATTCGCTTTGCACCCCGCCTTCGGAAGATAGAAGCGATATCTTCATGCCCGGACGGACATCCTGGATTCCCATGAAACCGCCTTCCCCCAGGTCTTCCATCAGCGTCCCTACGGTGGCTTCTATGCTGTTGACGTTAGCGGCGGTTTCTTCATATTTGCTCAACATGGTTTTGGTGGTTTCATTGGCATCTTCCACACAATCCACCATGACCTGCATGACATCGCAGATTTGCTGCATATTGTGTACCATGTTTTGGTTGGAGGTTTCCACGTCTTTTATGGCGGAGTCGATGACCTTGATATTGTTTCCTAACTGGACGGAATCCTGTGTGATGCTGTCCACGCTTTTCGTCACCTGTGTCACCTGCTCCAAATTGACCTGGATTAATTCCAAGGTCCGGATGATGGATTCGGTCATTTTATCGGAGGTTTCTTCCAAATGGGCGAGCGCCGACATGATACGGCTGGAGGAACTTTGGGTACCCATGCTCAGGTTACGGATTTCATCCGCCACTACGGCGAAGCCTTTACCTGCTTCCCCCGCCCTTGCGGCTTCAATGGAAGCGTTCAGCGCCAACAGGTTCGTTTGGGAACTGATGCCTTCGATGGTGCTGGTTTCTTCTTTTACCATATTGAATTCTTGCTTAAATTCCGTTAATACGCTTTCCACTTCCGCGGATAATTTTGCCATGTCGTTCGTGGTTTCCACGACGCCGTTCAGTTTTGCGGAGCTGGCATCGGCATGGCCGATGGACTCGTTGGTCAGGTTGACCATCTGTCCGATGAGGGTGGCAACGTTTTGTACCTGCGTATTAATGTCCGTGGTCATGTCCATGGAAGACATGGTTTTTTCCTGGAGCATGTTATTGTTTTCCGACAATTTATCCATGCTGCGCACCACGGAATTCGCTCCCTGTTTGTTTTCGTCGGCAAGTTCACGGACTACGGTGACACCGTCCACTATGGAGGTGCTTGCCGTTTTTACCTGGTCGATGGTGGTAATGACCCTTTGCAGATTGCCTTTAATGGAATCCGTCAGGGCGCCGTCGGAGAGGTTTAAGTGGTTGATGGACAGGGCATAACAGCCGAAACATAGGATGACGCAGGACAATTGGAGTCCGAAGACGCCTAAATCTGCCGCGGTATTCATGCCGTTTATATATTTATAGAAACTGCCCGCCAAAATGACGGCGGCGGCAGCAATGCCGCACCGGATCATGAAATTGCGGTTTTTGTAGAGAATCAGCATACATGCAAGGGGCAGTATGTACATAAAACAGAGGGGCGAAGTCGTGGTAAATACAATGTAGGCATAAAAGAAACCGTATCCCACCGCAATGATATCCTTATAATAGGAAGTGGCAAGTCCCTGTATCTTAATAAGAAGCAGACCGCACAGATAGGGAATCCAGCAGAACAGGAGGAAAACGATAAAATATCCCCCGCTCCGCAGTCCCTTCATTGTTTCGTAACCATAAATTGCCGTAAGCGACACACTGAGTACCAGCCAGACCGCACACGCTTTCCAGTTCGCGCTTTTTTTGAACAATTCCTCATTGTATTCCATTTTTGTATCCCGCCCTTTCCGGTATTCCTTTGTTTTTCTGTGTTGAAAGCACATAACTATACTTTACCATAATTATTGTTAAAATGCCATAATTTTGGTGCTTTTTTGGGAAAAATCATGTATAATATACCTAGAACGTGATGTCGGGCGGAGAAAATAAGAAAAAACAGGCAAGGCGGCATAAACCGCCCAAAGCCGGATGGGGTGATAAACTATGGGTAACGATGGGGAACTCCGGATGACGTATTCGGGGCTGCTGCTAAAGGACGGCGAGAAAATGGTAAGGGTCTGCTTTGAACGGGGGGAGCATGATTACGCGGAAGGAATCGTCCCAAGGGGCGCCATTGTGAAATCCTCCGGTTTTACGGAGGAGGAAGTCCGCCAGCTTACCGTATACATTCAAGACAATGCCACGGATATCATAAACCGGGCGAAAGAAGTCCATTTCCTAAATGAATGGCTGGGCAGGAAAAAGTAAGCCGGCAGTGATTTGCGGGGTGCATGAGGAATACATGCACCTTTTTTTAAATAAACTGTTTTAAGGATGTAGAAACAGGGGAGATTGTTATCCTAAACGCATTATCCAATATTTCCAATATCATGATTCCGGTCATTATTTTTTATATCGTGGCATACGGGCTGGTTCATAAAAGGAATGTTTATGAGGATTTTATAAAAGGGGCGAAAGACGGGTTTCAGACGGTTATCCAGATTATGCCCACGCTGGTAGGTCTGATGGTGGCGGTAGGGGTATTGCGCGCATCGGGTTTTTTGGGTTTTGTCGGAGGGCTGTTTGGGGACATTACGGAAAAGCTGGGTTTTCCGTCCGAACTGGTTCCGCTGGTGCTTGTGAAAATGTTTTCTTCTTCCGCGGCAACGGGACTGGTGCTCGACATTTTCAAGACATACGGGCCGGATTCCCGCATCGGGTATATCACCTCCATTATGATGAGTTGTACGGAAACGGTGTTTTATACCATGAGCGTGTATTTTTTGGCGGCAAAGGTTACGAAAACAAGATATACCTTGAAAGGGGCATTGTTGTCTTCCCTGGCGGGAATCGGGGCGAGCGTGCTGCTTGCCGGATGGGTGTGAACGGCCGGACGGGGATTGCCGGGCGCGGCAAACCGTTTAAAATTTAATAAATAAAAAGTTATTGCTGGGTTCCGGAAATACGGTTATTATTAATGGAAAGGGAACGGGGAGAAAAGAAGAAAGGAATAGGGAATGGCTTATGAAAGAAGATTTAAGATGGCTGGATGACCCGGAAGTGTTCCGTGCGGGCAAGCTGCCCGCCCACAGCGACCATGTGTTTTACCGGAGCGTGGAGGAAATGGAAGCAGGGGAGCATTCATTGGAACAATCCCTGAACGGGATATGGAAATTCCGTTACAGTAAAAATGCCATGGAACGTCCGGCGGAGTTTTACCGTAACGATTACGATGCGTCCGGTTTTGACGAAATTGCGGTGCCCTGTCATATCGAAATTGCCGGATATGATAAGCTGCACTATATCAATACGATGTATCCGTGGGAAGGGCATGCATACCGGAGACCGGCATACAGTTTGGACGGGAGCCATAAGTGGAAAGGGATGTTCAGCGAAGCGGACTACAATCCGGTCGGTTCTTACCTGAAAGAATTTGATTTGGAGGAAGGGCTTGTTGGCAGACGGGTATGTTTGCGTTTCGAGGGCGTGGAACAGGCGGTGTTTGTTTGGCTGAACGGCAGTTTCGTTGGGTATTCGGAGGACAGCTTCGTTCCTGCGGAGTTTGACCTGACCTCATATGTAAAGGAAAAAGGAAACCGGCTGGCAGTGGAGGTGCATAAGAGGAGTACGGCGGCATTTTTGGAGGACCAGGACTTTTTCCGGTTTTTCGGGATTTTCCGTAACGTGACGCTGTACGGAAAACCGGAAGTCCATGTGGAAGACCTGTGGGCGAAACCTGTGCTTCGCACGGACGGAACCGGAAGCCTTGGCCTTGAATTAAAACTTTCGATGAAAAAAGGCTGCGGCGGCAGGGCGGAAGTCTCCTTGTCGGATGCGGAAGGGAAAACGTGCATGGAATATGCCTTTGCCTTGCCGCAGGACGGGGTTCCCGCGGCAGAAGTGAAGGAAGCGGATAAAACGGAAGAAGCGTCGGAGTGGACGGAAGCGGCGCCGGAAGGCTGGCAGATAATAGGCTGCACGGCGCCGGAACAGGAAACCGGGCAGGTGCAGCCTTGGGCATACGGGACGCCGTACCTGTACCGGCTGCTGGTGAAACTGTATGACGAAACGGGGGAACTGGTGGAAGCCGTACCATATCCCATCGGCTTCCGCAGAATCGAGATTGTGGACAAGGTAATATACCTGAACGGAAAACGGCTGGTTTTGAACGGTGTCAACCGCCATGAATGGAGCCCGGAGGGCGGAAGGTGTATCGGTATGGCGGAAATGGAGCGTGATATGAAATGCTTCCATGCCAACCATATCAATGCGGTGCGCACCTGTCATTACCCTGACCAGATTCCCTGGTATTACATGTGCGATGAAAACGGGATATACATGATGGCGGAAACGAATTTGGAATCCCATGGTTCCTGGCAGAAGATGGGTGCGATAGAGGGTTCGTGGAATGTGCCGGGCAGTCTGCCCCAATGGAAGGCTGTGGTGATGGACCGGGCGAGGAGCAACTTCGAATGGTTCAAGAATCATGTATCCGTTCTGTTTTGGTCTTTGGGAAACGAGTCCTATGCCGGTGATAACTTGGAGTGCATGAACCGCTATTTTAAGGAAAAACAGGACGGCAGGCTGGTCCATTATGAAGGGGTCTATAATAACAGGGCTTATACGGATACCATATCCGACGTGGAAAGCCGTATGTACGAAACGCCTTGGGAAATACGGAAATATTTGGAAAACGAACCGGACAAGCCTTTTATCCTTTGCGAATATATGCATAATATGGGAAATTCGCTGGGAGGGATGGATTCCTATATGAAGCTGCTGGATGAATTTGAGATGTACCAGGGCGGGTTTATTTGGGACTTTATCGATCAGGCGCTATGGGTGGAGGATGCGGTTTCCGGCAGGCGGGTACTGCGTTACGGCGGGGATTTTGACGACAGACCTGCGGATTATGAGTTTTCGGGCAACGGCATTGTGTTTGCGGACAGGACGGAGAAGCCTGCCATGCAGGAAGTGAGGTATTATTATGGAAAATACAGGTAAAAATGTCGCACCGCAACTGGAAGTCATTTACGGTGATACGACTTTGGGCATAAAAGGCATGGCGGGAGAACGGAAATTCCACTATATTTTTTCTTATGAGAAGGGCGGCCCGGTGTCCCTTAACGTGGACGGCAGGGAATGGCTCTACCGTGCGCCGCGTCCTGTTTTCTGGAGGGCGGTTACGGACAATGACAGGGGATGCGGTTTCCCGTTAAGGAGCGGAATGTGGGCGGCGGCGGATATGTTTCTCGCCATTGTAAAAACGGACGTGGCGGTGGACGGGAAGGAAATCCCGTTTCCCTGTGCGCCCGCCAATAATATTTATTCGCCGGAGGAAAGGGCGCAAACCGTCCGTGTCACTTATTCCTGCCGGACGGTAACGGTTCCCGAAACCGACGTGACGGTGGCTTATGAAACGGATGCCTTGGGAAATATCCAAGTGGAGGCACATTATACCGGAAAGAAAGGGCTGCCGGAGCTGCCGGTATTCGGAATGCGTTTTCTCATGCCTACCTGCGCGGAGCGGTTTGTGTATGAAGGATTATCCGGGGAAACTTATCCGGACAGAAAGGCGGGGGGAGTCCGCGGCGTATATGAAGTGGAAGGGCTTCCGGTAACGCCCCATTTGGTACCCCAGGACTGCGGAATGCATATGGACAGCCGTTGGGTGGAAGTGTGGAGGAGTACGGGACTGGATAACAGCCGGAAAGCGCCGGAAGCGAAATCGCTGCGGTTTGAGATGGACGGGCTGGCATTCTCCTGTCTGCCTTATACCGCGTTGGAGCTGGAGCAGGCGACCCACCAGGAGGAACTTCCGGTTCCCCGCAGGACGGTGCTTTGTATCTATGGCGCGGTCCGGGGCGTAGGCGGTATCAATAGCTGGGGGGCGGACGTGGAAGACGCCTATCATGTGGACGGGGAGAAGGATATCCGGTTTTCCTTCCGCATATGCGGTCCTTCGGATGCGGGGAATGCCTGACGGCTCCGTTGCGGAAATGTGGTAATTGGTAATCGGAAATCGGAAAGGAAAGAACGGAAATGGCAAAGACAGCTACGGAATTACAGACATTATTAAGGAATATCGACCATAGGGGATACCCGGCGTACAAGGATACGAAAGGCAGTTACGGCTTCGGAAGTTATGTGCTGTCCATCGATCATGTACAGGGGGATCCGTTTGCGGCCCCTTCCAAGGTCAGCATACACATCGAAGGGAAAGGAGCCGGATTTCCGGCGGAATATTACGGAAACAGGGAAAGGCGGATTGCATTACAGGACTATCTGCTCCGTCTGTTCCGCCGGGAAGTGGATAAGTATAATTTTAAGGCAAAAGGTTCGGGAAAGAGCGGTTTAATGACTGCCAGCAGGACGGGACAGGAGGTGCTGGAACGGACGGCATGTGAAATGAATCCGGCGGACGGCAGTCTCGTCGTGCGTTTGGAAGTGGGATTCCCGGCAAACGGAAGAACCATCTGTTCCTCGGAATTGATTAAGATTTTATTTGACTTTCTGCCCAAGTGCGTGCAGGATGTGTTGTTTTACAAAAGGCTGAACCGCAGGGAAGTGGAAGAAACCATGTTTTTGGCGGATGACAGGAAATATATCCGCGATGCCCTGGAGGAACGGGGGCTGGTAGCGTTCGTTGCAAACGGGGCGGTATTGCCGCGGGAGTCCGGGGTTTCCGACAAACCCATGAAAGACAGTGTGCGTTTTGTTTCCCCAAAATCCATGGAAGTGGAAATGGAGCTGCCCCATGGGGGTCCGGTGAAGGGAATGGGAATCCGCAAAGGGATTACACTGGTCGTGGGAGGCGGCTATCACGGAAAATCCACGCTGTTAAAGGCTTTGGAGCTTGGCGTATACGACCATATTGCGGGGGACGGCAGGGAGTATGTCATTACGGCTCCGGATGCGGTGAAAATCCGTGCGGAGGACGGAAGGTGCGTGAAGAAGGACGACATTTCCATGTTTGTGAATAACCTGCCTAACGGAAAGCAGACGGGCAGCTTTTATACCGAGGATGCCAGCGGCAGTACTTCGCAGGCGGCGAACGTGATAGAGGCTATGGAGAGCGGTTCTTCCCTGCTTCTCATCGATGAGGATACCTGTGCCACGAACTTCATGGTGCGGGACGAATTAATGCAGCGGGTGGTGCACAGGGATAAGGAGCCGATTACGCCTTTTATCGAAAGGGCGCGGTATTTGTATGAAAAAAGGGGGATTTCCTGCGTGATTGTTGCGGGCAGTTCGGGGGCATATTTCCATATTGCGGACCAGATAGTGCAGATGGATAACTATGTGCCGCAGGAAATCACGGCGCTGGCAAAGGAAGAAGCGGCGAAATATCCGGTGCTGCTTTTGCCGGATAACGAGCCGTCAGGGCCCGATTACCGGCGTGCACCTGCGGCCCCCGGTTCCGGCGGCGGACGGGACGGCGCACGGCGCGGCGGCTACCGCGGCGGACACGGCGGGAGTGACAGAAGCGGCGGCGACCGTGGGGACCGCATGAAAATTAAAGGTATGGGGAAAGAAGCGGTCAGCCTCAATAAAGAAACCGTGGATTTGCGTTACGTGGAGCAGATTGCGGACAGCGAACAGGTGATGACGCTGGGATATCTGCTTGCTTATGCGGAAAGCAACCTGTTTAACGGCAGGGATACGATGCAGAAAGTGGTGGACAACCTGATGGATTTGGTTGGGAAGAAAGGGCTTGCCAGCATCGTTCCGGGAAGCTATCTGCCGGCAGGGTTGGCGCTTCCGAGGAGGCAGGAGATATTCGCCTGCTTTAACCGCTACCGGAATTTAAAATTATAAGAAGCAGATCTTCAAAGAATAACGGCTTCCCTTTAAGGGAGGCCGTTAAGAAATTGACTGTGCAATTAGGACACCGGTTTCGGCATACGGGGCAAGATAAAGGCATAAATTCCTGTCTTCCTGTAAAATATGGTTAAAAAGATAATCCTGCATATGCTCTTTGAGTCCGGTGAGGACATTTTTCGGATCTTTGGCGAGGGAAGGTAAATCAATTTTCAGGATATATTCCTTTAAATCGATATGATCCGCCATATGGATGGCAAGTTTCGGATATTGGTACCTTGCCATCAGGTTTTCTTCCGTATAAAAGTGGTAGTTGATATACTCCCTTAGTTCGCAGACGATTTCCAATAATTGTTTTGGGGTAGCGTGTTTGCAGTCGCTCATGATGAGCTGTTCGATTTCCCTGATGATGCGGAATAACTCCTGGTGCTGTTCGTCGATGATTTGGATGCCACATTCCATTTCTTTACACCAGTCAAATTTAAAATCAAACATAATAAAATGCCTCCTGCCCGTTTTATATGGTGGTGTTTCTACTTATTATAAATGTAATGTTTAGAGCGTACCTTTATTTTATACTACTCAGGTACGGTGCGCAACTGGAAATTAATATAAAATTCTTAAATTTTTTTGTATATTTATTCCCGTGGGCACCGGCAATAAGGAAGGGAAAGGGGGCGGAAAAGATGCCGGAACAAAAATGGATAGCCGTGGCAGCGCTGGTGCTGTTGTTTGCGGTATTTTCCTTCGTACTGTTTTGGGTGATCCGGCGGCGGAGGGGGAACGCGGATGATATCGACGGGATGGAAGGACATGAGTTTGAGTATTTCTGTGCGGATTTGTTAAAAAAGAGGGGATTTGTGGAAGTATCGGTTACGAAGGGAAGCGGGGACTATGGCGTGGATATATTGGCAGAAAAGGAAGGGGTTACTTATGCCATCCAATGTAAATGTTATGGGGAAGCGGTAGGGGTAAAGGCGGTACAGGAAGCGTATGCGGGAAGGGATTATTACGATTGCATGGTGGGCGCCGTGATGACCAACCGGTATTTTACGGCTCCGGCGGTGCAGGCGGCGAAGAAACTGAAAATCCTGCTGTGGGACAGGGGATATTTGGACAGTATGATGGAAGAAAAATAGTTGTACTATTGCTAAATAGTACAACTATTTTTTATTTGTATTATATTTTTGATGAGCAAATATTGACAAGTTGGGTTGCAAATACTATTATTATGTTTAGAAAGAAATATAAAACGGAAGACTTTTTCGGCATATAGTATAAAAATGAGTACGTATTAAACGGACAACTAAAATATTTGACATAGTTCAAAAAGATACAACTTCATTTAAAATAGTACAACTTAATAAAAAGTTGTATAGATAATAGCGGAAAGGACAGAAAAAAGCGGATTTGAAACGGCTTGCCGGTTCATATAGCAACAAACAACGAAGCAATGTATAGGAGGATGGTAAAATGAAAACAGGAAAGAATTACAAATTTTGGTTTTGCACGGGTTCCCAGGATTTATACGGGGACGAATGTCTTGCAAATGTTGCGGAGCATTCCAAAATTATCGTGGAAAATCTGAATAAGTGCGGGCTTCTGCCTTTTGAAGTGGTTTGGAAACCTACGTTAATCACCAATGAATTAATCAGGAAGACTTTTAACGAAGCAAATGCGGATGAAGAATGCGCGGGCGTGATTACATGGATGCATACGTTTTCCCCTGCAAAATCCTGGATTTTGGGGCTGCAGGAATACCGCAAACCCCTGATGCATTTACATACACAGTTTAACGAGGAAATTCCTTATGATACCATTGACATGGATTTCATGAATGAGAACCAGTCCGCGCATGGGGACCGGGAATACGGACATATTGTCAGCCGTATGGGTATCGAAAGGAAAATTGTGGTCGGACATTGGAATGATAAGGAAGTACAGCAGGAAATTGCCGACTGGATGAGGACTGCCATCGGAATTATGGAATCTTCCCATATCCGTGTATGCCGGATTGCGGACAATATGCGTAACGTGGCGGTAACGGAAGGGGATAAAGTAGAAGCGCAGATTAAGTTTGGCTGGGAAATCGATGCATATCCCGTGAATGAAATTGCGGAATACGTAAAGGATGTGGCAGAGAGCGATATCAACGCATTGGTGGAGGAATATTATTCCAAATACGACATTATTTTAGAAGGCAGGGACGAAGCCGAATTCAGGAAGCACGTAGCGGTCCAGGCAGGCATTGAAATCGGTTTTGAGAAGTTTTTGGAGGAGAAAAATTACCAGGCAATCGTTACCCATTTCGGCGATTTAGGCGCTTTGCAGCAGCTTCCGGGACTTGCCATCCAACGGCTGATGGAAAAAGGCTACGGTTTCGGCGGGGAAGGGGACTGGAAGACCGCGGCGATGGTACGCCTGATGAAAATCATGACCTCCGGTATGAAAGATGCGAAGGGAACTTCCTTCATGGAAGACTATACGTATAATTTGGTACCCGGAAAGGAAGGAATTCTGCAGGCACATATGTTAGAGGTATGTCCCACGGTTGCGGACGGGAAAATCGGAATTAAGGTAAATCCCCTCTCCATGGGCGACAGGGAAGATCCGGCGCGTTTGGTATTTACTTCCAAAACAGGTCCCGCGGTAGCAACCTCCCTGATTGATTTGGGCAACAGGTTCCGCCTGATTATCAATGCCGTAGACTGCAAGAAGGTGGAAAAACCGATGCCGAAACTGCCGGTAGCCACGGCGTTCTGGACACCGCAGCCGAACCTTAAGATTGGCGCGGAAGCATGGATTTTGGCAGGCGGCGCACACCATACGGCATTTTCCTATGATTTAAGCGTGGACCAGATGGTGGACTGGGCGGCTGCCATGGGCATTGAAAGCGTCGTGATCGATCAGGATACGACGATTCGGAACTTTAAGAACGAATTGAGATGGAATCAAATTGCGTTCCGTTAATCGGACGGAAGATGCAAACCGGTAAGCGGATAAAAGGAATGCCCATAAGGGCAAAAGCAGGGAAGGCGGGAAACCATAAAGGACGGGTGGACCGGGAAAGGCAAAGGTAAGGTGATGGCAATGGAAGTAAAAGAGATGATAACGGGCGGCAGGACGGCACTGGGCATAGAGTTTGGCTCCACAAGGATTAAGGCTGTGCTGGTCGGGGAAGACAATTCCCCGATTGCCTCCGGCAGCCATGAGTGGGAAAACCGGTATGAAAATAACGTATGGACTTACAGCCTTGACATGATATGGAAAGGGTTGCAGGACAGCTATGCCAAACTGGCGGAAGACGTGCAGAACCAGTACGGTGTGGCATTGGAGACGGTGGGAAGCATCGGGTTCAGCGCAATGATGCACGGATACATGGCGTTTGACAAGGCAGGGGAACTGCTGGTACCGTTCCGTACCTGGAGAAATACCATCACGGCGCAGGCGGCAGAAGAACTGACCGGGCTGTTCCAATATAACATTCCCCAAAGATGGAGCATTGCCCATCTTCGTCAGGCAATCCTGAATAAAGAGGAACATGTGAAGGACGTGGATTTCTTTACGACACTGGCAGGTTATGTGCACTGGAAGCTGACCGGCGAAAAGGTGCTTGGCGTAGGCGACGCCTCCGGCATGTTCCCCATTGATACCGATACGAAGGATTATAACGCGAAGATGCTGGCGCAGTTTGACGAACTGGTGGCAGGGGAAAATTATCCCTGGAAATTAAGGGATATCCTACCGAAAGTGCTGGTTGCAGGTGAAAATGCGGGAACGCTTACCGAAGAAGGCGCGAAACTGCTGGATGTGTCCGGCAAATTAAAAGCGGGGATTCCTGTATGCCCTCCCGAGGGGGATGCGGGAACCGGCATGGCGGCGACGAACAGCGTGGCGGTCCGCACCGGCAACGTATCCGCAGGCACCAGTGTATTCGCGATGATTGTACTGGAAAAAGAACTTTCCAAAGTATATCCCGAAATCGATTTGGTAACAACCCCGGACGGAAGTCTGGTGGGCATGGTTCACTGCAACAACTGTACTTCCGACTTAAACGCGTGGGTGAATTTGTTTAAGGAATTTATGGTGACGATGGGGATGGAAGCGGATATGAACAAGCTGTTCGGCGCATTGTATAACAAGGCGTTGGAAGGCGATAAAGACTGCGGCGGACTGGTATCCTACTGTTACTTCTCCGGCGAGCCGGTAACGGGCTTTGAGGAAGGACGTCCTTTGTTTGCCCGTAAAGTCGACTGTAAGTTCACGCTGGCGAATTTCATGCGGACGCATCTGTATTCGTCCCTTGCGGCGCTGAAAATCGGTTTGGATATCCTGTTTAAGGAAGAAAAAGTCCAGGCGGATGAAATCTTCGGGCACGGCGGTCTGTTTAAGACGAAAGGGGTCGGTCAGGGCATTCTTGCGGCGGCGATGGACGCCCCGGTATCCGTTATGGAAACGGCAGGAGAAGGCGGCGCATGGGGAATTGCGGTATTGGCTTCCTATATGAAGAATAAAGCGGAGGGCGAAAGCCTTTCCGATTACCTGAACGGAAAAGTATTTGCGGGCAACAAAGGAAGCAAAATGGAACCCGACCCGGCGGATGTTGCCGGTTTTGACGAATTTATCAGGCTGTACAAAGCGGGATTCCCGATGGAGCAGGCAGCGGTGGAAAATATGAAATAATCATTGGCGCAAAAAGGCCAATGACCGGAAATAAGAACTTCCCTGCCGGCGCCGGTGGTCCGGCAGGGATTATGGCGGTAAATAATGGCAGATTCTATCAGGAAGCCAGAAAGGATTAGGAGGGAATTCGGATGTTGGAGGAACTGAAAAAGCAGGTATACGAAGCGAATATGCTGCTTCCGAAATACGGATTGGTAACATTTACATGGGGAAACGTGAGCGGGATTGACCGGGAAAAAGGCCTGTTTGTCATTAAGCCCAGCGGTGTGGAATACGATAAGCTGACACCGGAAGACATGGTGGTCATGGATTTGGAGGGCAATAAGGTGGAGGGGAAATACAATCCTTCTTCCGATACGCCGACCCATTTGGAATTGTACAAGGCGTTTCCGAAGGTGGGAGGAATCGTCCATACCCATTCTTCATGGGCGACGAGCTGGGCACAGGCAGGCAGGGGGATTCCCTGTTACGGAACGACCCATGCCGATTACATGTACGGCGAGATTCCCTGCGTGAGATGCCTGACGAAAGAAGAAATCGAAGGAGCCTATGAGAAGAATACGGGGCTTTTGATTGCCGGTTATTTTGCGGATAAGGATTACGAGGCGGTTCCGGCAGTCCTTTGCAAGAACCACGGACCTTTTACATGGGGAAAGGATGCCCATGAAGCGGTACACAATGCGGTGGTGCTGGAAGAAGTGGCGAAGATGGCGGCAAGGTGCGAAATGATCCATCCAAAGGTGGCTCCGGCGCCGCAGGAATTGCAGGATAAGCATTATTACAGGAAACATGGGGAGAATGCTTATTACGGGCAGAAATAGGGGGATATAGGAAATGTGGGGCGTAGCGGTTGCTATGCCCTTTTTTGAATGGGTTATGCGGCGGGGAATGTTTCAGGCCGGAGTGTATGTGTGGAAGCGGACGCACGGGAGGGATTTTTTTGCGGGACGGCGGCAGCGGGAGTGCCCGTCCCGGTTTTCCGTGCACTTTTTCCGACTGGGAGTTTCTAAGCAGAATGGCGTA
>CANTGP010000004.1 GCA_947653315.1 uncultured Lachnospiraceae bacterium | reverse complement strand
TTCCACCTCCGCATCCCTCTCCAAATTACCAAACGGGTCTCCCCACCAGTCCCCTATTTCCCCCAAATCTACATGCAGGTAGGCTTCTCCTTCATTTTTTGCCATTCTGCCTTCTTTTGTACAAAGACAAACATTCGTAATGCTGTCAGAAAAACGGATATATTCTTTATATAATAATTCTTCCGGCTTTTCTTTCTTTTCAACTACCACATAACTTTCTGACTGGTATACCTGATAGGAATGCATCGGATTTTCTTCCAGCAATAATTCCGTAAATATTAGTTCCGTCAAAATTAATACCAAACCAAAAACACCTTTAATCCTCATTATCATCCTCCTCGTATTCGATATTGTTTTCAGTTTCCCATTTTTCCCTTAACTCATCTATTTTATCAGAATTATTCCATATAGACTCTCCTGTTTCAGACTTAATTCTTTCAAGATTTCCTGTTTCTTTCACATAATCACTATTTATTTTTATTCCTAGCACTTCTACTTCATTTGTACTGTTTCCTATTAATATTTCCAGCTCATCCATTCTCCTTCCCTTATCACCAGCCTTTCCTCCACTTGTTATATCTCCTAATACATACTTAGAGTACTCTGCATCTTTATACCCTTCTGTCCTGAACCATCTTTTAGTCTGTTTATATTTCTCACCATCAGTCAATGCTCCAGTTCCTAAATTATACGTCATGGAAAGAAGCATATCATACTGCCTTTGGGTAGTCGTCAGATTATATGTATCCAGTAAATTATTTAAATCTTCCTGTTTTATTTCTTTATCCTTTTGAAACAGATACTCTGCTTCCTCCTCTGTTATTCTTTCATTCATTAAATTTTTACTGTATACTTTTCCATTTATATTAAATTCGTATATTTCTTTTCCTGGCTCAATGAGATGCCCCCATCCTATGGTTGGCTCATCAACAGAATCATAGTACATTTCCGGCGCAAACTCTCCCTCCGGCAATAATTGAATGTTATCTTGTGCTAACGAAGGTCTTATTCCCCCCGTTTCCCAACATTTAAGGAAAATATCCAATGATGCACTGCCTGACCTGACGTTTTCCCCACCTGCACTTCCCGGTACAAATACCGGTTTAACCACTGCGTTTTCACATTTTGTGCATATTAAATAAGAATCCTTATTTACTCCGCTCTCATTTCCTATTTTCATCCCAAGACAGACATTCAGCCATTGGCCGTGTGCGAATTCCGGAACGCATTTTATTTCCGTTCCTGCCTTTTTCGTCAGCTCACTGCAGATTCCAAAACTGCCAATGTGCGTCCCCACCTTGCAATCCGAATAGGAAACTGCCAGTCTGCCATCCACTTGGACATTATGGTCCGTTGGAATTACTTCCGCCTGCTTCTCCCCGTATTTGCACTCTAAAACAGTCGCCCCCGTTAAATACAGAAATTTTTCCATTTCGCAGTGAAGGAAAAGATATTCACTGATTTTTTTGGTTCTTTCTTCTTCACTAAGGGCATTTTCATTTCCCATATAGCTGCTGCATACCAATACATCCGCAGCCATTTCAAACATGCTGTTCACCAGCCGTGCAGCCGTTTCTTCCTTTGCCATAATTTGTCCCCTTCCATATTCATATCCCCATATCCGTTTTTATTTGTTACAGGCTATGGGGCATTTCCATTCTAACTGTTATTCCCGCTCACCGTCCCGGTCCCTTCCGTGCTCCCGTTTTCCCCGTTTCCGCCGCCGTCCGGTCCGGCCGCTGCTTTTTCCGCTTCCCTGTCCATCTGTGCCAGCCTGCTGTCCAGGATGTCTATGGCGCCCTGTATTTCGTTTGCCTTGTTGTCCTTCCCGAGTTCGGTGTATACCGCTTTGGCGTATTGGTACTGAATCTTTGCCTGTTCCGGGTCGTTTTCCTCCTCGAACATGCGCGCCTGTTCCTCCAGCGCCTTCGCCTCATCCATGCGCGCACCCACTTCCTCCTGTTTTTCGTTCAGTGCCACGATTTTCCGGTTCAGCGCCGCAATCCGTACCCCGTCTTCCATTCCGGTATACTTTTCCAGTGCAATCAGGTAAAAGACCATGGCCCCGTCATAATCCCCTTCCGCACATGCGCCGTCCCCCTGGCGGACCAGCTCTGCCGCCGCGGTTTCGTCCTCCGCCTTTTTCCGCGCCTGTTCTTCCTGTTCCTCCTTCACGGCTCCCCATTCCCCGTACAGTTTGTCCAGCGCGTCCAACGCCTGCTTCCTGCCGTCGTCAAAATAAATGGATGCCGCCAGGCGTTTCGCTTCCTGGTATTTTTCTTCTGCCATTTCATAACTGCCATGCCCTGCCAGGCTGTCTCCCAGGCTGATTGCATCCAACACCTGTTCATAATCATTAATCTGCGACAGCCTTTTTTCTATGTAGGCGGAACTGCTGTTGTCCGCATACCTGTCCCGCACCGCTGCCTTCAGGTAGGCGTCCTTCGCTTCCCCGTAATTCCCCTCCGCATAGCTGTCATCCGCACGGATAACGGCTTCCAGGCAGGCGAGGTAGGCATTGTACTTCTTTTCCGCCTCCCTGTCCCGCAGTTTCCGCGCCAGTTCCAGCGCCTTCCCGCATTCCTCTTTTGCCCGGATGAAGTTATTGTCTTCCATGTAGGTTTCCGTATTGGAAAAATGCTGTTCCATGTTCCCGCGCTTTCCTGCCCTGTCCCTGCGCCACAGGAAAACCAAGAGGACTGCCAGCAGTGCCAACAGCAGTACGGCGACTGATACGGTTATGATTCTTTTCGTTTTTTTCCGGCGTTCCGGATCCCGGAACACTTTATCCACGTATACCGCCGCAAAGGTATAGTTGTCCAAATCCTCCGGCTGTCTGGAAAGCAGGAGGTCCTCCACCTTGTCACATTCCTCCGCCGGTTCATTCCCTGCCTCCGAAAAGACATCGGACAGTTCCCCCTCGTCCACGTTTTCCCATATCCCCCTTGTATACAGGGTGAGGATGTCCCCGTCCGCCAGTTTTATCTTCCTCGACACAAAGGGGTTTAGCTTTTCTTTTCCAAGGTAGGAATGCAGGTTGTTCCTTTCCTCATGGCGCGCGATTTTATCATCCGACAGTTTCCCTTCCCTTGCCATGTCCCGGCTTAAGGACATGTCCCCGGAGGAATGGAACAGCCTGCCTCCCCGGTACAGGCGCAGCCTGGTGTTCCCCGCATGGCCGTACCGGAGCTTCGCATAATCCGTCACCACCACCGTTACGGATGCCTTCATCTTCTCATAGCTTTCCCCCTTCAATAGTTCCCGGTTGGCTGTCCGCAGGTAATTCCTTATCCTGCCCTTTCCCATTCCGGGGGCTTCCTGGAAGGCGTTGACGACCACCTCGATGGCTTTCCTTGCACTTTCCGCGTCCCGCATCTCCGTGATGCCGTCCGCTATGACATAACAGGCATACCTGTCCAGTTCCACAAAACCGAAATAATCGTTATTCTTCAATTTGTTTCCCGCTTCCGACAGGAATGCGGTTTTAAAGCTGCTGTTGTATTTTCTCATTGGAATCCCTCTGTCTCTGACACTACTTCGCGGTAAAGCACATGCAGTATCATTCGTGCCGTCCTTCTTTTCCATAATCAGTAAGGCATATGATTTCCATTACCCATTCATAATCCCTGCCCTTTAAATACCTCAAAAATATGGTTTCTTCGTCTATTAACTTAATTCTCGCTATTTGGTATCCGGGCGCCGCGGCCCTACTGTAATCACGTTCGATTTCCGCATAAAACTCCTGACCGAACATACTCTCAATCTTCAGTTTTTCATGGTCGTCCATATACGCCACATATTTGTCCTCAATAGGAATGGCATTGTAATAAACGTCGGATATTTTTCCGTTTTTCCTGTCAAAATACAGAAGGTAAACGGATTCCGTGCCTGTGCTGATTGAAATCTCCATTACATTATCCGATATTTTCCCAATGTTGGGTTCTTTGGGATATACGAAAGAATATATTTCCTCATTTTCCCTGCCGTATAACTTCAACTCAAACCCGTCAGTTACTTCCTTACATGTGTACCTGCAGTATTCTTCATCCGAACCATCCACGGTATTTTTTCTCCACCGGGACAAGTCCCATTTATAATCGGAAATACATATCTCCTCCGTTACGATTTCATTTTGTTCCCCTTTATAATATTCCAGTAATATGGTGTCATCTTCCACCGGTGTAATACTTATCACCGCAGGAATATTGTCACCAAAATCCCTTCTGATTTCCAAATATTCCCCGTAATATCTTCCATATCCAAACATATCCTCCAGCACCAGCTTTTCATGATCTTCCATATATGCCACATACTTATTCCCGACCGGAATGGAATCCGCATAAATATCCGATATCTTTCCGTTTTTTCCGTCAACATAAATATGATAAACGAAGGAATCCTTCCACTTGATTCCGACATCCCAAATATCATTTGGCCCTGCACTGATTTGGAACTTCCCGGGTATAAAAAACAAACAGATTTCCCTGCCTTCTTCGTCATACAGTCTTACTTCTTCCCCATCCGGTGTTCTTTCATGTTTGTCCGCTTTATCTGCCAAAACTTTTTCTGCCGTACTTTCCCCCGCTTTATAATACAGGGGTTCTTTTCCGTTACTATATCCTGTCAGGAAGAAATACAACCCCAAACAAAAGATACTGCTTTGTATTCCTGGCTTTTTCATCTTATCCCTCATCCGTGCACCGCTATGTTTTCCAATCAGAATCCCTCCACCAGCACCACGCTGGCGTTGTCCTTCGCCTTACGGTTCCCCGCGTTGACCGCCTCAATGATGTCATATGCCTTCTGCTGGCATTTCTTCTTTCCTGCCACGGCTTCCTCCACCACTTTCCAATCCAATCCTTCATACAGTCCGTCACTCATCATCACAACGGTATCTTTTTCCTTTAACAGCACCGGTGTGTCGAAAAATTCGATTTCCCGGAATCCGTCCTGCCCAACGTAATTATACAGTCTCCTGTCCGCCAGCAGGTCCAATGCCGCTTCCCGCGTAATGCTGCCTTCCAGGAAACGTTCCCCCGCCAGCATGTCCACGGTATGGCCGGTGGACAGCGGTACCAGGTTTCCACCGCGGCAGACCGCTATCTTTACGTTGCCCGCCACCGCATAGTACAGCCTGCCGTCCTTTATCAGAACGGCGCCCACGCTGGCGCCTCCCCTTCCGTCATCCAGCTTCTCCAGTATCCCCGCATTGGCACGGTGAAAGGACCTGCGGAAAAAGTATGCCGGATTTTCCGATGAGCGGTAATCCGCAAACATCTCTTTCAGGGTATCCACCGCTATCCGGGAGGATATTTTTCCGCCGTAATTCTTTCCCATTCCGTCCGCCAGCACCGCAAGGAAACCTTCCGTACTTTGGCAGGTTCCGTAACTGTCCTCCTGCACCTGTCTCGTCCCTATGGTCATCGCTTTCCCCACGCGGAACCTCCGCATGACCCTTCCCTTTTCCGCCGGGAGGAATCGGAGCGCGGCAAAAAACAGGATAAGCAGGTAAACCGCAAGGATCATCCCTTTTTCCAATATCATTTCCGGCACCTCCGTCTATTCCCATTTAAAATGTTCGCCGCAGAAGGGGATGAACAGGAACTGGCTTTCCCCCATCTCGATTACGTCATATTGGTTCAACTGCGTGGGCGTATACACGGCTTCCTCGTTCAGATATACGATGCCGTTGCTGTCCCCCGGCAGCAGCACTGTCTGCCCCTGCTTTGCATCATAGACGATGACGCAGTGGTTCCGCCGGGATATCTTATTGTCCCCCAACACCTGTATGTCCATATCGTCCGCCCTGCCGACAAAATTCTTTCCGGCCATGATTTTATAGTCCTTCCCCTTCCTTGCCCCTGCCACGCAGACAATCCATCCGCATACCGGGTGCTCCTCCTGCAGGAATAGCGCTTCCTCCACCTCCGTTTCCGTCTGTCCGGTTTCCTTCCTCTCCCTTGTTGCCGTCTCCATGTTGCAGTAGGGACACACGGTCCCGTACCGCCTGGAGGAAAACATGTGCCCGTTCTGGCACCTGATTAAATTTCCCATATCCTTTTTTCTCCTATCGTATCTTAATCGGCGCAAGCCCTAAGTAAATGATGTCACCCTTCCCTATCCGGCAGGGTTCTCTGGAGGATACCTTGTATTTCCCCCCTTCCCCTCCTTTCTGCACGCGGGTGCCGTTTTCGCTGTCCAGGTCTTCTATGTACCAGCAACCGTTACTGTAATTCATGACGGCGTGTTCCCCGTCTATGGTTCCCGCATAATCCGTGTGTTTTAAGTCCACGTCCACCTGGCGCTCTCCGCCGTCCCTGCCGAACACGATGGAGGTCTTGCCGTATATGTCCCATGTGTCGGTCACGCTACCGTCTTCCCCGAGAAGCTGGATTTCCGATATGCCTTTCCTCCCCGTGTCACCGCGCCCGGGATGCCGGTTTCCCGTCCCATCCCTGATTAACAGCAGGAGGAAAACCATACAGACCACGGAAAAAACGGCGAGGCTGGCCGTCCTTTCCGTGGGGTTGTCCAAATAAGCATGGGACAGCGCCATGCCTGTCAGGGCAGATATGATGATGGCGGCATCTAATGTGGTTTTTCGGTTCATAAGCAAATGTCCTCCCCTAATGATACTATTTTACATAAAATTTAATCCGGATTGCCTTTTTCCACTTCCCTGTCTCATGTACCCTTACGGCTCACCATTTTTCCACTTTTAAAAATTCCTCAATGTCTTCCGTCCGGATGGTCAGCCAGCTTTTCCAAATTTCATTTTCCCCATTGGAAACCCAGCCGGTGTCCCCATTTCCGTCGTTCCAATACGGCAGTTTTAAATGCAGCATCCCCTGCTCCAAATAGAACTCACACCCGTCCAGCGCTTCTTCCAGTTTTTCTGCCGGACAATTCCTTAACATCTCCTTTGTCCGCCCGCAGCCTTCCTCTATGCTGTATGCCGATTTTGTCAGGTTTCCGTTTGCTTTCCCGCTGGTTTTCAACCATTGCAGGAACCCGTCGTCTATTATCAGAATATCATCCAATTGCAGTTCCTTTTGTGAAACGGCGTCAAACAATAAATACCGGTATTCATAAATATCAAATTGAATTCCATCGTCCAGTCTGCCAAGGCATTTCATCTGTATGACGTCAGAGTTTTTATAATATATGGATAAATCCGTTTCAACCGCGCAGTAATCCTTATTCCAACTTTCCACCTCTGTTTCCAAATGCCTTCTTATTTCCTCCAGCTTTCTTTGGCATACATCAAGAATTTCCCCATATTCCACAGGGAAATCACCTGCCGGGGAGTCTTTTACATTTTTCTTCCAATTGTATTCCACCTCCAGCCTGATATACCCACTGTCTTCCGCTTCCGCCGGAATGAGAAAGCCAACATGATTTTCCGTAATGTACGTCCGGTACATATATTGCCGCCCTTCAAAATATTCCTCCAGCAATTCCGCGTAAGCAGTCCTGTCTGTTCCTGCTAACTGATATCCATTCTTATCAGCCCGGCATTCCCCGTTGTATATCTTTTTCTTAAGTTCTTCTATCGGAAGCCGGAAGCCGTATTCCAACCCTTCCCCTACCGTAAGCGGAGTTTCCGCAAAACTGGTACGGTATAAATCCATAAGTACGATTTCCTGCTTTCCTTCCCTAGTTTCCATCCACATACACAGATACTTTTCATCTGCATACAATATTTTAAAGGACACACCCTCCATATCGTTCAGGTATTTGTCAATATATTTTTCATTATAACAGGGCATTTCCATCTTCCCTTTAAATACAATTTGTCCATCTGCATTCCTGCTTATCGTGTAGTATTGCAAATCATACCCTGCAATGCCTGTTTCCATTTCTTCCAACCTGTCCTGTGGAATCTTTATCTTATCTTCCTCCCATTCCATCCCGTTTTCCACTTTATCCTTCTCTTTCAGGTATATGGCCCTATGGCTTTGAATATCCACTATTTCCACATTTCCGAGGTTTTCCATTGTATAACCGCTTTTTACATAACAAAACCAATTCCTAAAAAAAACGCCAAACAAAATCTCCTCATGGATTTTTTTCATGTCAAATTCATCCAAACAATTAGTACGCCTAAACTGCCATTCCCCATGCTCTAGTAAACCCATCCTCTTATCTTCCTGTAAATACAACCATTGAAACCAATATTCATCGTCCGGTAATCTTGAATATATTGTCCAAAATCCGTCCTCATTATCAATTGACTGGATTTCCATCCGATACCCTTCCCATTCACTAAATATTTCCTCACTATATGTTATCCACCGTCTCCAATCATGTGCTTCCCGCTCCGTCACTTCTTCTACTGTTGGAATTTTACGGCATACCTGTTCTGGCGTATGCATAATTTCCTCCATGACATTATCCGTGATGGCTTCCTTTTCCCCCTGACAGCCCCCACTCACGATTGCCAATATAAATATAAAAACAACCACTGACTTGATAATCTGGTACATACAATCTCTTTCTCCAAACCTTTAACCGCATCCATCAATGCAATTTTTCTCACCATTTTTCCACTTTTAAAAATTCTTCAATATCTTCCGTCCGGATGGTCAGCCAGCTTTTCCAAATCTCTCCTTCCCCATTTTCCATCCACCCACTCTTTAAGAATTTGTAATCCCAATACGGTAATTTTATATGGAGCAATCCAGGTTCCAAATAAAACTCACATTCCTCCAATGCATCTTCCAGCTTTCCCTGCGGGCAATTCCTCAACATATCCACTGTCTGTTTCCAGCCCTCCGCCACGCTGTATGATGCTTTCGTCAGGTCTCCCTCCACCTTTTTTCCTACCATGAGCCACCGGACAAATTTTCCGTCCATCTCCACAATATCTTCCAGTCTCATTTCTTCCTGCGTGTCAGTTTGATACAGAATATACCGGTAATTGATTCCGCCACTACTATTTTTAGTGGTGCATTTCACCTGCATCATGTTTCCCGTCTGCATACATATGGATACCACTGCTTCCACCCCGTCTTCCCCATCACTCAATCCCGAAAGCACACGGTCATTTTGCGTATGAATCTTTCCTAATTCTTCCGGTGCATAACCCGGTTGTCTGCAAGGCAGTTCTGCCTTCCAGTTATATTCCACTTCCAGCCGCATATAGCGTTCGTCCCCCCACACTGCCACCGGAATCAAAAAACCTATGCCGCTTTCCGTAAGATATGTTTTATACATATACTCCCTTCCATTAAAATAATCCTTCAACAATCCGGCATATGCTTCCGAACTATTTTGGGCAAACCAATAGGTTTCAGCATCCGCCCTGCATCTCCCTTCTGCAATTTCCCCGGCAAGTTCCCCTATTGGCAGATTAAAAGCATATTCCCGGCTTTCACCAACGGACAGCGGTTCCCCGCAAAAATTTGTTTGATACAGGTCTAACAGTATGGTTTCCTGTTTCCCTTCCCCGTTTTCCTTCCATATACACAGGTATTTTTCATCCGCATACAGAATGTCATAATTCCGAGTACCGGTACCATTTAAGTATAAGTTAATGTACTTTTCATCATAATAAGGATTACTCCTATCATTGCGGAAACATATTTCCCCACTGTTTCCTTCCGTAAGCACATAAGATTCCCCATCCCATTCCGTCACTTCCTCCCTATTTTCCGCTAATTTTTCTATCGGTGCCGTTATTTGACTTTCCTTCCAAATAAAATTTTCATCTGTCCCATGGTGATTTATGTACACCGCCCTGTCCCCATTATTTTCCCCGGTTATCCTGATGTCTCCTAAATGTCCTATGGAATAGTCACTGCCAAAATATTCAAACCAGTTCTTCAAATAGCACCCATAGAACGCCTCTTTCCGGTACTTTATTAAATCTGCTTCCGTCCAATTTAAATCACGTTTGGTGAGCCATCCTGAAATTTCCCGTATTCCATATTCCCTATCCATGATAAACGGTCTGCAATATAATTCTTTTCTGTTTGGTACATATATATAGTCATAGCCGTAATCCGTTTTCTTCACGCCGCAGGATATCTTCATTAAACTTCCCTCTGTGGTGATTATGGGAAAATACAGATTATATATTACATTCCGGTAAGGATTATCCGCCAAAGAACTTCTTCCGCTTACGCTTTTTACCGTAGGCATATTCCGGAATACACCGTCATTTGCATACATGATTTCTTCCATAATATTTTCAGCATGCAATTTCTCATATATTCCATGCAGTCCATAATACAATAAAGCAATGGCAACAATTAAGAATAGGAAAATCGATGCTTTTCCCATGTTCCTTTTCTTTAAATACATTTATCGTCCCTTTCACTAATGAACTAACCAGTATATTAATCGCCAAATCTTTTCCGCAGCTCACCATATGCCTACTTTTAAAAATTCCTCAATGTCTTCCGTCCGGATGGTCAGCCAGCTTTTCCAAATTTCATTTTCCCCATTGGAAACCCAGCCGGTGTCCCCATTTCCGTCGTTCCAATACGGCAGTTTTAAATGCAGCATCCCCTGCTCCAAATAGAACTCACACCCGTCCAGCGCTTCTTCCAGTTTTTCTGCCGGACAATTCCTTAACATCTCCTTTGTCCGCCCGCAGCCTTCCTCTATGCTGTATGCCGATTTTGTCAGGTTTCCGTTTGCTTTCCCGCTGGTTTTCAACCATTGCAGGAACCCGTCGTCTATTATCAGAATATCATCCAATTGCAGTTCCTTTTGTGAAACGGCGTCAAACAATAAATACCGGTATTCATAAATATCAAATTGAATTCCATCGTCCAGTCTGCCAAGGCATTTCATCTGTATGACGTCAGAGTTTTTATAATATATGGATAAATCCGTTTCAACCGCGCAGTAATCCTTATTCCAACTTTCCACCTCTGTTTCCAAATGCCTTCTTATTTCCTCCAGCTTTCTTTGGCATACATCAAGAATTTCCCCATATTCCACAGGGAAATCACCTGCCGGGGAGTCTTTTACATTTTTCTTCCAATTGTATTCCACCTCCAGCCTGATATACCCACTGTCTTCCGCTTCCGCCGGAATGAGAAAGCCAACATGATTTTCCGTAATGTACGTCCGGTACATATATTGCCGCCCTTCAAAATATTCCTCCAGCAATTCCGCGTAAGCAGTCCTGTCTGTTCCTGCTAACTGATATCCATTCTTATCAGCCCGGCATTCCCCGTTGTATATCTTTTTCTTAAGTTCTTCTATCGGAAGCCGAAATCCGTATTCCAACCCTTCCCCCACGAAAAGTGGCGTATCCGCAAAGTTTGTCCGGTACAAATCCATCAGCACGATTTCCTGCTTCCCCTCCGCATTTTCCTTCCAAATACATAAATACTTTCCATCTGCATATAATATCCGATAAGACATACATCCCGTATCATTCAAATAATGGTTAATGTATGCTTCATTATAATAAGGTATTTCCCCTTCCGCCTTAAACATAATTTCATTTCCCGTTTTTTTACTTACCACATAATACCGCATATTACATTCCGATACACCTTCCTCCACTCCTTCCAGCTTTTCCTGCGGGATTTTTACCCCGTCCCATTCCCCCTCCATGGATTTATCTGATTTTTTATCTTCCACAAGATACACCGCTTTATGGTTATGTTTATCCACTATTTCCACGTCCCCCAAATTTTCCATGGTATAATCGCTTTTGGCATAGCGGAACCAGTTTCCAAGGTAAACCCCAAAAAGGAGTTCTTCATGGATTTTCTTCATATCATATTCATTTAATCCGTGTATTTTTTTGAATTGCCACTCATCATCCCCTGAAAATATCATTTTTCTTTCTTCCAAATAGTAAATCCACCGAAACCCGTACCCGTCATCCGGCATTTCTGCTAATATCCCTAAAAATCCATATTCATTGTCTATCGACTGGATTTCCGGCTGTACCCCTTCCCATTTTTCATATATTTTATCATTATATGTAATCCACCACCGCCAATCATATTCTTTTCTCTCCGTCATTTCCTGTACCGAAGGCATTCTTCGGTACACCCGTTCCGGGGTATGCATTATTTCCTCCATGACATTCGGTCTTTTCTGCCTTGGGGATACCATACACAGAGAGACACAAATAATTAACAGCCAAATAACAAAAAATGATAATACGACCAAAATAGTAGTATAAAAATATTTTATAATTCCATGCATAAGTAATAATCTTCCTTCAAAGCACATCTATCTCCAAAACAAAACGTTCCAATTTTTTAGTCCTCTCGATACATACACCATTCATATAGTGTCTTTCCGCTTCGCATTCCGCCAAACTTCCATCCAAGCCAAACCCCATCGGCCAAAAATGGAAATTCCCCTCTCCGTATTTCACCACTAAGTAGCGTACATAATATTCTTTCTCTCCAACAACAGCCGCAGATATACATACTTTATTAGTCCATACGGTTTCATATTCTCCCAAATATATAATATACTTTCCTTTTTTTCCATTTTCACGGAGCTGTTTTTCCACATATTCCTGTAATGCCTGTATGTACTCATCCATTCCTGCCTTAGGTACTTCCAAATCAAGAAAAGATCTGATTTCTATTTTTTCCTCGCCTAATTTCAATAAACGGTCAACAAAATGTACGGGAATTTCTTCCTTCATAATAAAGGTGGTTTTACACCAGTCCATACGTGCATACGGATTGATTTCCGTTTTATAAAATACCATGTTTCCCTTTTCATTTACGTATACCGGATATTCCATATTATTTTCACCTTTCAACACTGTATTAGTTGCATCCAAAGGTATAAAAAAAAGAATTCCCCCTTCACTTTTCCATGTATACATGACTACATTTCTTCCATTAAATTCCCCTATCTTTCCTTCCTGATAGCCTAATTCTTTCATCCCATACCATTCACAATAGCTGCATAAATCCCCGATTTGCCTCGCCAAAACTGTCGGAGACATATTTCTGAAATCCACAGGAGAAACATATGCTGCATTTACATCGGTAAACCCATTCGAACGTGGTTCCGTTTCCTTACTTACATCCAACTGTATTGGCTCACATCCCCCGCTAATAACAGTGGAAAACATATCCCGGCATTTTTCCTCCGGCAAATCCGTGAAATACCCGGTATCCTGAAAGTGTGGTCCGCCCAAAGAAAACACTCCCCCTATATCGCCGGTATCATATACCACAAAACACGCATATTCACATATTCCATTTCCGTTAATTACAAAATCCACCAAACAACTTGTACCTCCATATTTCTCCCTTACCCGCTGAATCCCCATGATATATATATCATAAATCCCATATTTCTGCTTCTTTCCCAACACATCCGAAATCTCATCCAGCAAAATATTTATGTATTCATTTTCCATATTCCGGACATCAGGAAAATTGGGGGTTATTCCATTACTGAAGTTTACGTCTGCTTTTCCAATCCATTCCAAATCATTCAGACAATATTCCTTTCCCTCATTTTTACCAACCAAAAGATAGGTCAACCGTCTGTTTCCAAAATAATTTACAGGCACACCATTTTCTTCCAATGCCCAATCCTCCATGGCAAAGAATATATATCCGTCTTCCATACTGGAATAATATACTTCATGCATGGATTGCTCTATTTTGATTTCCGTATTACCTTTTCCAACGGGTAAAAAAAGCAATTTATTTCCTTCCAGCATATATATGGATATTTCCGATACTCCCTGGGGCAATTCCCCAAGTTCTCCATAATCTTCATGTCCTTTACCCGGTATATTCATATATTTATATACATATTCCAATTCCTGTACCAGTTCATCAACAGGGGTATTACAAGACTTTTGCACAATCTCCTGCTTCCCGTTGTTTATCCCAATCACGCTGCACAGCCAAATACATAACATGCCAAAATAAAATGTTATTCTAAATATTTTCATTGTTTTACATCCTTCAATTCTCACGGACGTTTAAGGTATGGTTTCCCATTCTTCTGCCGGAATCATTTCTTCCCAAATATTTTCCAACAGCCAACCTCCCACAAGTTCTTTTGTTGCGGTTTTTCCCTCCACAAAATAAAAAATCCCTTCTCCTTCCATTCCGTCCTTATCCCCCCGGTACTCAATGTGATTTTGTTTTAACCACTCACTGTATTCATTATAATTATATATTATATATATTTCGCATTTCCGGTTTTCAAGGCTTCCGCCTCCTATTGCATCCCTGGATATTGCAATGCTTACAGACTCATTTCCCTCTCCCTGGCTGCTGCTAATGCATACACGCATTCCATTATCCAAATAAAAATAACAGCTTCCCTCCCCTTCCAGTACTGCATCGACTCCACAATTTTCTTCTCCCATGGAACTAAAATGCAAACGTCCCTCCGTCCCGTCTAAATCTCCCCACTGTTCATAAAAAACCATAATCTGTCCTTTTTCATTTCTTATGACCAATTCCTCCTGTCCGTCCAAATCCACATCCCTCAATACAAATTGCCAAATATTCTTGTTTTGGTATTCCTGCACGTAATAATCTATTTCTTCCGCTATTGCCAGTTCTCCCCAGGGAATATCCTCAAATTCTCCATAAATAATTGTTTTAAAAAGCAAAGGAAGGCCGGTATCCGCTCGTTTCCCTTCCCCTGCATATTCCGTTATTTTTTTATCATACGCCTTTACGTCTGACAATATCGTGTAATATATGTCCGGCATCACTCCCCCTGAGTCTTTGCAAGACGGATTTAAGGCATGTATCACCACAACCATCACTAGGATTGCCATTTCCCCAAGAACTTTCATAACCGTAATTCCCTCAGCTTCTTGCCAGTAGTCTATTTTTTTTGCATTACTTAGTCAATATCCCATTCGGCAAAATCCGCATATGCTTCATCTGCTCCTTGATTCCTCTTAGATAGTCCCAACTTTCCAGCCTCCTCATATTCGACAGCAAAAGTTTTGACAGCATCATATAAATTCTTATTATTCAAATTTTCTTTCTTTACTTCAACATACCTTGGTTCTTCTTCTACTTCTTTAATAAAATAGGCAATTTGAACTTCATAATCATCCCATTGCAATCCCATATCCTTAGCCAAACTATACAATCCATCCTGCCTTGATGAGAAACTCCATTGGAACAATCCCATCCCTAAGCCTGCTTTCGGCTCTGTTAATGTCCCCTGAAGTTGATCTGTTTTGAAATCCGGACTTTCCACTGCAATATTTCCCATAATAGCTGCTGTTGCAATTTTGTTATATCCATAAAAGCGTAAATCTATCCATAAACGCTCCCTGACCGTAATATAATCCATCACTTCTTCAATATTCATATATTCCGATAATATTTCTATGGCATTATGTACATCTCTGTTTGATATTCCTTTCCTTTCTTTCCAATTTTGGATTGTCATTAATGCATTTTCCTTTTCCGTAGTGATATATATCTGTCCCGACCACTTAATCGTTATAATACCGCCCCTTGTGCAAAGAAGTGTAGACAACATGGTAATTCCCTCTTTTTTCCCGTCAACCGTACTCCACTCCATGGTTTTATGATGTGAGGAATCCGTACAGTAAGATTGGCCACTAATATTTCCTGCCTCCTCCATACACATCGGGTTTACCCATTCCTCTGCAGGTTTCATCAAACAGTAACAGGTTCCATATTCCTGTGCTTTTTTCATTCGTTTTGGATCCCCTATGATTTCCGCAATGTCTTCTGCCCTAATGATTTTGCAATTTCCCATGCTAGTCAAACTTGCCTCCCCTATTTTACCCTCCTCATCTTCATCCCTTTTACATACACAATCCGTTACCGTTGCAAAATTTAACCCATTATTCGTCTGCTCCCGCGCATGTACTGCCCTTAGTTCTCCCACTTCCTGCTTATCCATATTAGCGGAAAAAAAGTTTTCCACCGACTGCTTCTGAGATTCCGTTTTCCAAACCGCTTTTCCACCTTCTCCATATATTTTAATGCTACCGTCATCATAGGCAATACTCACATTTTCACAACTCATCATATTACAGCTTACCGTTGCTTTATCCACAATATAATTTCTTTCGTCTTCAATATAATATGTCAGCAACCCTCCAAGACAGCGTCCGCGCCCTTTTTTCCCTACTGCGCCCGCATTCTTGTTATGTCCCCCTTCTGCGCTTTCCTCAATTTTTTCAATTCGATCACATATTACCTCTTGCACGCTTCCCTGTTTTGGTTCACTTATACTTTTGGCCTTTCCTTTCTCCTTATCGTACCCCACAAAAAATGGTATTATATCCATACTGAATCCCAGCCTCCTTCCACCTCAAGTTCCTCAAGTTTTACCCCCCTAAGATTCCTTCTTAGCATACTTTCCACGAAATCCATTCTTCCAATCAAATACGGATGAGTAAAACCCTTTACCAAGAAAACCGGTTTTTCCGCAACTGCCTCATGCCTCAATACAATTCGAATCAGTTCCGTTCCCCCACGGCTCCGCTCTGTCTTTTCCGATAGGCAATCCACTTCTTCCAAAAACGGCATAAAATATGTCCGGTGGATTCCACTCTCATAGTTTAACAGATATATGGTCTTAAATATGGTGCCTGGCTCATACATTTCAATCACATCCGCCACCGTCCTGTTTACCACCAATATAGGCTCCGTCAAAATATGGGGGAAAAATACTTCATCCGGTATTTTCATGTCCACCACACAGCAATTCGGTATTTTATATGCATTTTCCCTGTTGGCATATCTAACATCCACAGCCCTGTTAACATTGATTCCATATGGTATATGATTCCGCTTATTTGTCCATAACAAAAAATATTTCACTGTTCCACTCTCCCAAATCATTTCATCCCCATAAACGCCTCAAACATATCCGTCACGTCCAACGGGTTTTTCTTCCCGCCGTTTCCGCCCGCACGCTTCCCTGACTGTCCTCCCTGGAAAGAGAACCCAAAGTACTTTTCCATGTCTTTCGTGAAATTCGCTATATCCATATCCGGTTTTACGGCACGGTTCCCGCTTCCTGTCCCGGCACGCGTTCCGGTTGTTTTCCTTTTTTCGTCATATGCCTTTCTTTTTTCCGCATCCCCGAGTGTCTCATAGGCTTCCACTACATCCTTAAACTTTGCTTCCGCCGCTGCGCTGCCGGGATTTAAGTCCGGATGGTATTTCTTTGCCAGTTTCCTGTATGCCTGCTTGATTTGTTCCGCGTCCGCCTGTTCCGTTACGCCAAGTATTCCGTAATAATCCATTCCCCTCCCTGCCTTTCCGCCAACGCATGGTTCCCATTTTTCTGAAAGGGCGTATTCAACTACCGTTGCATACGCCCCCTTTTTTACCGTCTTGTTACATTTCCATTCTGCTGTTATTCCTGGAATACCCGCCGTTTATGCGGAATAGCCGCCTTCCACGGATACCATGCTTATCTTATCCTTCTTCTGCTTAATAACGAGGGTAAAGGTTCCGATTCCCTCCTCATCACCGTAATCTTCCTTATAATCCACTACGAACGCATTGGGGAAACAGTATTTCCTCTCCATGATTCCTGCCGCCACATATTCAACAGTCACTTTACGGTAGCTATCCGCCTTTTCTGCCGGTACCACGGACCACAGTGCCATTTTCCTGGTGCTGTCAAAGGGGTCGCCTCCCACTGCGGTCAGGATTTTCCCTTTAATGACCATGGTCGCACCCACATCCTTCGTCCTCGCATTGGAATCCTGCGGGATATCCGTTGTCGTCTTTACGCTTTTTACACATTCCTTGGATATTTCAAACGCCTCTGCGCCTTCCACTTTTACTACAAATGCCATTTTCCCTCTCCTTCCTGCTTTTCCTACATTGCGTAGCCGCCTTCAATTTTTACTTTGTCATTTTCGTCCTTTTTCTGCTTGATGTGCAGATAAAAGGTGCCTACACCGGTTTCGTCATCCATTTCCTCGGAATATTCCATGATGAACGCATTGGGTACCTCATATTTCCGCACTACCTGTCCCGCGGAAATCACTTCCACTGCCGCGTTGCGGTAGCAGTCCGCCTTTTCCGACGGTACCACGGACCATTTGGACAACCCGATGGTGCCGTCGCTTCCTTCCCCGCCGAGCTTGTAGAGCATTTTGCCCCAGACTTTCATGGAAACCCCGAAGTCCGTCGCCCTCGCATTGGAATCCGCCGGTGATTCGGAACCGAACACCACGTTTTTAATGCTCTTTTCATCCAAAGCAATCTGCTCTGCGCCTCCAGTTACACTCAACCTAAATCCCATTTCTGTTCCTCCTTTTTTTATATTGCCCTGTTATTTGAATTGAAACGGTTAATTTCAATTTCCAGGTTTTTAACATTCCCATTGAACGTGATGTTCAGCACGCAGTACCCGTTTGCCTCGTCAATTTCATATTCCATGTCATCACCGGCGCCAAGGACCGCATTTACGCAGTTCCGTTTTTCCTGCCATTTGCTCTTTTGGCTGGACGGATTATTGGAGAAAAACTGCACGATATTTTCCTGTTTGAAATCGCCGGTTGCATGGCGCAGGATTCTTTCAATGTAGGAAGTCACCTGCGTTTTGTAAATCGGTTCGTACACTTTTCCGTCACTTAGCAGATTCCTCGCCTTATAAACCATGATGTTGTGCACGTTTTCCATTCCCAGCATCGCATTTTCGGAAGAAAAAATAAAACCAAAGCTGCGCCTGTTAATTTCATTTTTGATGGAATTGGTGAATCCCGTAATTTCCTTTGCCATTACGGTATGTACCCGTAACGGGTGATCCCCCGCCTCTATGTCAAACCGGACGCCCGGCAGTTCCTCATCCACATTCTTCTTAAACATTTCCTTCAGGTATTCGGGGCACTGGTACGCCGCCACCAGCCCTGCCGCTATATATGCCGCCCCCACATAAACACCGTCAATCCACAGCTTCATGATGTCTTCTTTTTCTTTGGACAGCTCTGCCATGTCATTCTCATTGACCTGCATCTTCTGGTCAAGGATAACCCCTGATTTTTCCTTCGGGATAATCGTGAAATTGGGGATGCAGGGAATCGCAAACTCACTGTATGCCTTACCCGTAAGGGTACTGCACCAATCCTCATATTTCCCGATTCCTTCCACCGCCATTTGGTTAAAGGTGGTCTTATCCCCGGTTTCATAACTGAAGAAACACTGTACGGAGTAATCCTTCAGGACATCAAGCAGACGCACCAGCGCCTCCACACTGTTGACGCCCGTTTTTTCTATGTTCTCATTTCCCTGGAAGCGCTTCCTGGTCAGTTTAATGTTGGCATTCTGGTCCAGCGACACGGACGGCACGATGCCGTACCATATGGTATTGCCAAAGTCATTCTTGGCATTCACCGTGTTTAAGAACGTTACCAGCCTTGGCAGGTTATTACTTTTTACCAGCATATCATTGGAAATATTGGTGATGAACAGGGAAGGCTTCATTCCTTTCATGTTCGCGGGATACTGCTCAAAATAAGCCCACACGCCGAGTATTTTTTCAATTAAGGGTTTTACTACCTTAATGAAGTCATCCTTTGCAGTCTTGTAAAATTCCAGATAAGAATTGTAGTTGCTGACTTCCTGTTTCACGTCTATGCTGCTAACCATCGTGGAAGCCAACGGACAATAGGTCCTTGTCACCAGTGCTTTTACGTAATCACTGCTTTCCTCGTTCAATGCCTCATAGTCTTCCTCCAAAGCCGCAATCAGTCCGGCATTGACATTGTCGTCCACCACCATCAGCTCCGAAGTCTCCGTCTTCGGGGCTTCCAGCACTTTCAGTTCCCCTTTGTCATCCATGCTCAGTACGCCCAATGCCAACGGAACGTTATCCTTCTTTTCTTCCGCTTCCCCGAGCAGCAGCCTCGTCTTGATGTCTTCAATGGCAAGCGGAAGCATTGCCAGTACATTATTGTAATTGATGCTTGCTTCCTCAAACATCACGTTCAGTTTGTCCGCCAAATCCAATTTCTGCGGATCCCCGTCTTCCAGTTCCGCATACGTCTTATAGGTATACTGCAGTTCCTTACGGTTCTGCCGGATGTCTTCCATGACTTTTTTCGGGGATATCATATCCGTCAGCTTATCAAACTGGAAATCCACGTTAATGATGCTTTGGGAACGCTTTGCTTCCACCAGGGACATCAGCATTTTCAGGAAGTCATTCTGCCTGTTCAGGTATATGGGGGTCAGCATTTCCTCCGGTACCGTCTCCGGTTTTTTCAGTGTATACATAATCTTTTGGTTATTCGCATTGAAAAAGGAATATACCACCGGCTCAAATTTCGCCAAAAATTCATCGAAATCCCTCACAAGCAGCGCCTCGTTCATTTCCTTAATCTTTTCATCGCTGAGGCTGTCAATTCCCCTCACGTCGCCCACCAGTGTAAGGATATCCGCCTTTTCCGGATTCATTTCCTCGAACAGGAGCGTCCTGTTGGTCTGTCTGATTATACTCATTCTTTTCCTTCCCTACCTTTCGCTTGGTTTTAAATCTTTATAATGTACTTCTATTTCCGTATCTTCCTGTTCGAAAATAAAAGTTACTTTCTCATGGAAATACATGTGGTAAGTACGCCCTTTTGCCAACAACTCCCGTCCCATCAACGCACTTGCCTTACTGTTATTCTTTATGGCAAGGCTCCTGTCATCCCCCGCACGGAAGATAATCCGCTCCGACCCTTTTAATTCCAACGGGAGATTACAGGTATCCAAAATCCATTCCAACGTTATCATCTCCCGGTTGCATCTTGCAAACAGGTTGATGCTCTCCGGCGGGTAATCGGTATCATCCTTACTGTGGATGACATACACCACAATCTTCCCGCAAAAATCGCTTCCCCGCCGTCCGCTTTCTTTCAACGGAATCCGGCTGTCCTCGATAACACGTCTGCGTCTGCCGGACATTTTCCTCCTTTTCCATGCCACAAGGAACAAAACCACAATCGCCATGACAAAGACGGTAATGACTGACCAAAAGAACCAGTCAACCGGTTCCGGTTCCTCCACCACCACGGGAACCGTAATTTTTTCTTCCGTTTTCTTTTCCCCGTAATACGAGGCATACGGATTCTTAAATCCCACTTCCAGTACGGCAGTCCCGTCATTGCCGTATGCCTTTTCCATGCACGCCCTACCGTCCGTTACCGTATAATCCTGCGTTTCCCCGTTTAAGTATATTTCCAGCCCGCCGTCCCTTAAATGCCCGTCCAAAAGGTTCTTTCCTTCCGGTGTCGTTACTGACAGCAGTATCCTTGCCGTTCCCGTTTCCTGCACATAGGTATGCCCTGCGGATATAACGAAATCATATTCTGCCGTCAGGTATGCATCCATGTCCATGGGTGCTTCTGAAGAAGTCTGTATCCTCACCGTTTCCGCCTTCGGACGGAAAAGTTCAATGACCGTATAATTCATTCCTTTGGACACGTTAATCCGGTCCGCTTCCGCACTGATAGTCATATTCTCATTCTGCTGCTCCCCCAGCAGGAGTATCTTTGCGGTTTCCATAAAACAGTCCGGCAGGGTAACGGTCAGTTCCCCCTTCGTTCCGTTCAGTTTTCCCACATGTCTTTGACCCATTCCCCATTCCCGGAACAGGTATTCCCCGATAAAATCATCCAGTTCCCTTGCATCCGCCACTTCCTGCAGTTTCCCGCCCGTACTGTCTGCCGCATAATATACGGTATGTCCTTCTTTCAGGGTTTCCCCCAATGCAAAAACATCAATAAGGATGCCGCTCCCTGCCGCATGTTCCACCGCCTGCCGGAACGCCCTGACCGCTTCCTCCGTCCCTTCTTCCGTATCCATCATGATTTCCCCATCGGAAACCAATATTATCTTTTTTTCCGCCGTACTGTCCGTAAACATGCCGATAGCTGCTTCCAATCCCGCACCGGCATTGCCGTACCTCCTGTATTCCATGTTTCCCAATACATCTTTCAACGCTGCATGACTGCTTCCGAAGGGAAGAATATCGCACACCTCATCATTATATGTCACAACGCCGACCCTGCAGTCCCTCGAAACCGAAGCCGCCAGCCCTTTCACAAAATCAAATGCCATATACTTCCCATCCACGTCTTCCATGGATTTGCTGCAGTCCAATACCACCACTACTTCCCTTACAGAATCCCGCACTTCTTCCTGCGCATGCACCGGAATGCACGCAACGGACAAAAAAATCAGGGCTGACAGCAGAAACAATAGAGACAGCATCCCCGTAATCATAATCCTTCCGGTATTCCCGCCATATGTTTCTCTGTTAAACCCTGATTTCATCCTTATCCGTCCTGTGTCTTTCTTCTTTTCTCTTTTGTGTGTTTTTCTGTCCTGCCTTACTTCCGTCCTCTTTTCCGCTCCTTTTATGAGAGAGTCCGCCACCATGTATTTTCCCCGTGTTACATGATATTGCCGCATTCCTGCCATCGCATGTTTCCGTACTTTTTCCCCATGCGCAGCGCGCTTTTGGCAGAAATTTACAAATAACGACAAATCCATTTTATGAAAAGTCGAAGCAAAAGTCCATGACGCTTCTGAAGAAAAAAAATTCTTCAGAAGCGTCATGGACAAAAATAATACTATTTGATAGGGTTAGTTAGAAAAAGAAATAGAAACTACCAAATAAACATTAATTAAATGATGAACATCAGAAAGGGATACCACACATATGAAAAAGAAAATCGCAGCATACCTTATTTTATCCGTATTGGCAATCACCATTATTCCGTTTTTTCCTCCTGTAACGGGTGGCGATACGGTTCAGCCTTTAAACCAATGGCAGACTGAATGGTTCTGATTTTATTTACTTTTTTCATGTTTA
>CANTGP010000003.1 GCA_947653315.1 uncultured Lachnospiraceae bacterium | reverse complement strand
TTCAGTCCGAGGCGGCATGGATGCCGCTTGAGGACGCCCGCAGCCTGTGAGAACCGATGCCATTCTGCTTAGAAACTCCCAGCCGGAAAAAGTGCACGGAAAACCGGGACAGGCAATCCCGCTGCCGCCGCCCCGCCAAAAAATCCCTCCCGTGCGTCCGCCCTCCAACACAACATTCAGGCTGAACTGTTACAAGCCGACTGTGGCAAGGTTTATCTATCCTTGCTTATTTCTCCGGACAGGGTTATAATACCTTTGTCTAAAAGTTGGTTTTTCATGTCATCCTCCTATAATTTGTAGTACTAAAATGATGCCCGGTCTTACAAAACCAACTTATACGGGGATATGGCATGACACTTGATCTTAAGCCACTCCAGAAAGATATTATAAACATTTACGGGGCTTATAAGAAGATTTTCCGCTATAAAATCAGAAATTGACCGCAGAAAAAACACCCCATCCAAAGCGAGGTTCCCATGAATATTTTACTCATTGAAGACGACCCGGAAATCAGCAGTATGCTGGAAACCTTCCTGACCACGGAAAATTACATCATCACCGCCGCCCATGACGGCGAGGAAGCGCTGGACAAATTTGCCTCCGGCTCTTACAGTCTGGTACTGCTTGACCTCATGCTGCCCAAAAAGAACGGCATGGAAGTCATGAAAGCCATCCGCCGGACAAGCACCGTGCCCATCCTTATCCTGTCCGCCAAAGACACGGATTCCGATAAAACCTTAGGACTTGGGCTTGGCGCAGACGATTATATCACAAAACCCTTCTCCGTCACGGAAGTACTGGCGAGGATTAAGGCAAACATCCGCCGCTCCACCCAATATGCCCCCCACACGGAAGGCGCAGTTACAGAATCTATGGAAGCGCCGCTCATAAAAGGCAGTCTCATTCTAAATCCCAACGATTATACCGTAACCAAAGACGGACAGCCTATCGAGCTGACGGCAAAGGAATTTGATATCCTGAAACTGCTCATGAAAAACCCGAAAAAAGTTTATACCAAAGAACAGCTTTATTCCCAAATTTGGCAGGACGCATACCTTGGCGACGAAAACGCCGTCAACGTCCATATCAGCCGCTTACGCAACAAAATCGAAGACAACCCCCGCAATCCCCGGTACATCGTTACGGTATGGGGCATCGGCTATAAATTAGGAGACCAGCCATGAACGAACCTGCCATCCTGCTTTTTTGCATCTGCATCATCCTTTTGCTGCTTTTCCTCGTTATTTTCCAACGGTATACCTTCCATAAAGGGACGGAAGCGCAGTTAAGGGAAATCAGCGCAAGGCTTTCCGGCATCCTGGAGCATGACAGCGGCGAACAGGTCATGGTGTTTACGGACAACAAGGCGCTCATGGAACTGTGCGGCCAAATAAACCTCCTGCTTTTGGACCGGAAAAAAGCCAAACGGGATTTTATCCGTCAGGAAATCTCCTCCAAGAAAATGCTCTCCAATATCTCCCACGATATCAAAACCCCGCTGACCGTCATTCTCGGTTATTTGGAAATGATGCGCCTGGCGGACGGGGAAAACGAATCGCTGCGGAAAGTGGAAGCCAAGGCACAACAGGTCATGGAACTGATCAACCAGTTTTTCACGCTGGCAAAACTGGAAGCCGGGGATACCGATATCCCGCTTGGCAAAACAGACCTGAACGAACTCTGCCGGGAAAGTATCCTCTGTTTTTACGATATCCTTCTGCAGAAAGATTTCACCGTGGATATCGACATCCCGGAACAGACGGTTTTCGTTTCCGGCAATCAGGATGCCATCCGCCGGATTCTCTCCAACCTGATTTCCAACGCAGTGCGCTACGGAAGCGACGGCAGCTACATAGGGCTTAAACTGCACAGCGATGCATCCTGCGCATGGGTCGCCGTTACCGATAAAGGAAAAGGCATCGAAAAAGCCTTTGCCGCCAGCGTCTTTGAACGTCTCTATACCATGGATGATTCCCGCAACCGGAACATACACGGAAACGGGCTTGGACTTACCATCGCCAAAAGCCTCGCCAACCAAATGGGCGGCGATGTTTTTTTGGAAAGCGAACCGCACGTCAAAACCACGTTCACCCTCCGCCTGAACCGTTATGTACCGCCGTCTGTGTGAAAAACATTTCCGTATGAAAAAGAATCCTTCCCAAACAAATTTCCTATGCCGGAGCGTGTTTGAAAATTCATTCCCGTAATCTTTCCAACACGCTCCGGGAAAGAATTTCGTAAGAATTGCTCAATAGTTTTGAAAACCGCCTCTGCTACAATGGTTTTAACGGCAAAAAATACAGGAAAAGGAGGCAGAAACATGCCATACATTTTACAGACAGACCACCTGACCAAAACCATCAGCGGCAAAGACCTGGTGAAAGACGTCAACATCCATGTGGAAAAAGGTACCATTTACGGATTTCTCGGTCCCAACGGCGCCGGAAAGACCACGGTCATGAAAATGATTACCAACCTTTGGAAGCCCACCGGAGGCTCCGTCACCCTGTTCGGGGAAGAACTGACCCCCACTTCGTACCATGTACTGGAACGGATGGGAAATATCATCGAATTTCCGGTTTTCTACGAGCATATGAGCGGAAAACAAAACCTGGAACTGCACTGCGAATACATGGGATATTACCAGCCGGGATGCGTCGGGCAGGCATTGGATATGCTCTCGCTTACCGCAGATGCCGATAAACCGGTGAAAAGTTATTCCCTCGGCATGAAGCAGCGTTTGGGCATCGCCCGCGCCATCCTCTGCAAACCGGAGTTTTTGGTATTGGATGAACCCACAAACGGACTGGATCCCGCCGGAATGAAACATCTCCGGGATTTGTTCCGTATGCTGTGCACCGAATACGGAATCACCATCCTGATTTCCAGCCACATCCTTTCCGAAGTGGAAAGCATCGCGGATTCCATCGGCATCATCCACCACGGTACGATGCGGAACGAAATTACCATGAAGGAAATTGCGGAAATGGATACGGAATATCTTGCCCTCGGCGTAAACGACGTCAAAAAGGCATCCTATGTGCTGACAGACCTGCTTGGACTGCAGCGGTTTAAAATCATGGATGAACAGAACATCCGCATTTATGATACGCAGATTACGATTCCCGCCCTTTCCGAAACACTCACGGCAAACCATGTGGAAATCCGCTCCGTCACACGGAAAGCGGAAAGTTTGGAAGACTACTTTTTAAAACTTACCGGCAATGCGGTAAATAGCCAATAAGGCGGAAAAAAAGACAAAAAACAAAAAGGGAAAGATAACGCAAAAAAGAAAAATAAAACATCAAAAACAAATAAGCGAAAGCAAATAAGTCAAAACAAATAAGTCAAAACAAATAAGCAAAACAGAAAAGAGGTAAAAAATATGCTGAAACTAATCCGACTCGAATGGAAGAAAAACAATGCCATAAAATATATCCGCAACGCCGCCGTCACATCCGTCCTGCTCCTGCTCCTGTTCCTGTTTACGGTGAGAGAACTGGAAAACCCGGAGACCATACAGGCTTACGGCAAAAGTATGCTGTGTTCCGGCGTCGACATGTTCACCAACCTCACATATATCCTTTTTACCAGCGTCATGATTGCCGCCTTTTCGGTCAGCCCCTACCAAAACAAAACCATGCGCTTACTTTTTTCCTATCCCATCAGCCGCAGGAAACTGCTGCTTGCGCAGATATTCTCCGTTTGGATTTTCAATTTTGCTGCCCTGACGCTGTCCAAACTCCTTTTTTATGTCACGCTTGTGCTGACGAAAAATTACACTCATATTTCCGCCGCGGATATACGCCTTACGGACCCCCTCTTTTACGCGGATGTCCTCGCCGGTTCCGCCGCCATGGTCAGCATCGGCTTCCTGGCGCTCCCTGTCGGGCTGCGCTTAAAATCCTCAAAGGCTGCCATTATCGCCGGACTCATCATCGTCTTTGGCACACAGGGAAATATCGGCTCCTATTCCCTTATGTACAATCTCCCTTTTTACGGCGTGCTGCTCGTCCTTGCCTTCGCGGCAGTCGCCCTTTCCGTATATCCCGTGGAAAAAAAGGATGTGGCATAACGCCGCATCCTGATTCCGTTTCCCTCACTTTATTTCCAGCCATCCTTCATTCGTATCAAAACTGAAATACATTTCAATTACCACATCCCCGCCCTGATACGGCGAAAGATCCACGTCCTCCGATTCAATGACCAGACCGTCTTCATCCATGGTTTCCAAATGCCAAACGGTTTCCTCCTTTTCCATCACCAGATTCACTAAATTATATACTTCCAAACCGTCATAGTCAGCGGGATCATCCGTCACTAAATTAGCACGGGTATCTTCCTTCGCGGTATTATAAAAATATACCTCATGAAAAGGCAGCGTCGTCATATTCTTTAACGTGACCGATACCTGACAATACTCCGTTTCGTCTTCCTCCACGGGAACCTCCGAAAGGAGGCGGTATATTTCCTCATATTCTTCCATCATCGTTTTCAGTTCCGCCGTGAGGGCATCCAGTTCCCCCGCTTCCATCTTTCCCGCATCCATCCCGCCGATTTCCTTTATCCGCCGGCTTAAGGCATCCAACTGTTCCCCGTATGCCTCATCCGGGCTTTCCGCATACAGCGCGACCACCACGTTATGCTCGTCCACCAGTTTCGCATATTCCGTTTTGCAGGCTTCCACCGCTTCCCCGTTCTGTTTTCCGCAGCCGGTAACTACAGCCAAAAACAACATGAAGCAAACCGCAAATCTTTTCCTTTTCCAAATTCCCATAAACCCGTACCTTTCCTCCTTGGGCCGCAGCTACACGCACCGCCCCTGCGTACAAACATCCTACATCACAAAAGCCTCAACGTCGAACCAGCCCCACAAACAGATTTCACCCAGCACAAGGCTGAATATGCATAGCGCAAAAATCTGGCTTTTCTGCCATTTCCCCATCCCGTCCGTAAATCCCAAAAGCGGGACGAAACATCCCATCAGATACCTCGGTACGCCGATGACGCTGGCAGACAAGGGAATCATGACCACAAGGAACGCCATGACAAATTCCGCCCAGCGTTTGCGGCACAGCAGAAGCCATGCGCAATAAATTCCCCATACCCCCCAAAGCGACAGGTAAAAAACAAAACTGTCCACATTCACCAAAGAATTCCAAAGGACCCGGAAAGGATTGGTCAGGTCGCCTTTCCCCCATGACCGTTCGATATGCACAAACGCCAGGGAATCCCCCACCCGGAAATACAAATGGAGCATATAAGAAAAAAATCCAAACGGAATCAAAACCGTCCCCAACACCAGTCTGACATTCCCGAAAAAGTTGCCGAAAAAAGTTTTCAGGCGGAACCTGTTACTGCCGAAGTATTCCGCCAAATAATGCGCCGCCAAAGGAAATACCAGCATAATCCCAAGATTCCTTGTACCGGAAGCAAACGCCCCCGCCACTCCCATCCAAAGATACCGCTTCCGCTCCATACAGTAAAAAAAGGCAATCACGAAAAAAAGAAACGGCGCTTCGGTATACAGCAGGGAAAAATAAAAATTATATACGCCAAATGCCATCAGGAACACAAATACCAGCGCATGGAGCCAATCCTCCCTCGTAAACAGGATATATTTTACCGCCAAAACCAATGCGAACGCAAAAAACACGGAATTAACAAAAAACGCCAGCAAATCATAATCAAAAGGCAGTATTGCGTGAATTCCCCGTATCAACAGCGGATAAAACGGGAAAAAAGCCCAGTTGGCGGAATCCCCCTGATCCCCCCACCTCGGCTCCGCCCAGTATCCGTCCCCGATAATGGATTTGTACCATGCCGTATCATAAATGGACAGCGCGTCAAAAAAGCCTCCGTCAAAAGAATTTCTGCCGCTCCATATAAGGAAATTCAGATAAATTAACAGCCTTGATACCGCAACCATGGCAAAAACAATAAAAACCAGCCACTTGGTATCTTCCAGTTTCTCCCGTATTTTCTTCCAACCGTCCGCATTCCGGTCTCCGTTATTCCACCGCATCATCGATTACAATCTCCCTGACCTTAATCCCCTGATTTCTCGCATCCTCCCCAACGGCTCCGAAACCTTCCGTGAAAAATTCAAGAAGCAGGATATCCCCTTCCGGCATACCTTGGGGCAGTTCAAACCGGAACGTCCCTGCCGAAGCAATCTGCCCGATTGGCTCCCCGTTTGCGCACACTTCCGATACCGCTCCTTCCCGCACTTCCTGCACTTCAATTTCCACATACCGCTCCGGAGTTTCCGTCCCTGAGTTTCCGTCCTCCGGGGAAATACCGGAAAAATACAGGGCGGAATGGTCGCCGTATGTCCAGCAGCCGTCTTCCTCAAAAGAATTCCAGGAATTTCCCCGTCTTTTTGTCCTGTCTTCCGCCGTAGAGCGGAATACCACCGGCGTTCCCAAACGGTATTGCAGGCCGCCGTACCCGGGCCAGTCCTGCAAATCCTTATCGATATAATACAGCCTGTATTCCGCACAAACATCAGGAAACAGGGACGTACCCAATATCACTACATATGACAGGAACAGCAGCGCACTGACCGCATATCCGCATACGGATATCATTTTTTTCATATCATCCTTTCTACTCCCCATACGCTTAAGAAAACACCGATGAAAACGTTTGCTTAGAACTTTGCCAATTCCCCGATTAACAGCGGATTGGATATGCTGTCCCGGATGAAGTCATTATACCTCTCGTTCCATTCGTCCGTCCAACTGTTCCGCTCCATGATTTCATGGATTTCACGCAGCACTTCCACCGCATGCCTGCAGTTTTCCTCATCGCCAATCTCCACGTAAGTATCCACTTCCCGCCAGTAAGCGGCAAGCACTTCCTTCGGATATTCTGACGCCAACTGCTTACTGAAACGGTGGCCGGCATCCGCCCAGTCCTTTTGGAACTGACGGTTATTCTTTAAGTAATCCAGGACTTCCGCCGTGTTCCCTTTCTCCATACAGATATCAAAATAGGCGGAAAGGCTCCGTTCCTTTATGGTTGCCAGAATCTTCCCTTCCTCTGCCGCAAAATCCGCCACCGATAACTCCTTTTGCCCCGTGTGGTACCACTTCGCCAGCTTCCTCACATCCGCACAGGAAAAAAGATCGGACAGCATCTTCTTTTGGTTCGTGTAATTTCCCTGTTCCTTATAATAACCGTATAACAATTCCGTTAGAAAATCCCTGTCCTGCTTTTTGGTCCGTGCCGTCCGGTACAAATCCGCCAGCGCCGCTTCGTCTTTCCTCGTCACATAATAGCGGAACAAATAATCATAGATTTCAAACAGCCGCCCTTCCACATTTGCCAAACCTTCCATAACCGTTCGGAATGCGCGCTCCGCATCTCCCTGCTTTTTATATTGGTTTGCCAAAGCCACATAATCCGAAGCCGATACCGGTTTCCCGCTGTTTGCCGCTTCCGGCGCTTTTTCCCTGATTCCAAAGTCGGCTGTCTCCTTTGTTTTCCCCGATCCTGACTTTCCTTCTTTCCCGTTTTCCGCATAGATTGCCGCGGCAAAATTTTTATAAAAAGAATTTCCGTAATCCGCCAAAAAATCCGCCAGGTATATTTTTTCCTCTTTAGTTTGGCACATCTTCACCGCAATGTCCACCAGCACATCCGTCAGCCCACTGTTATCCGAAGCCACTTCCTCCAGCATCTCATCCAGCACTTCTTTCCTGGCCGTCCACGGAATCTCCTGTTTTCCCAATAAGCCTTCCATCGCCTTTAATTCATCGCGGACATCGTCCTCATCGCTCTTGGAACCGCCGCCGCAGGTATTAAACATCTGCACGGTCGGTTGTACGTTCTTCCAACGCTGCCGGAATTCCTTCTCCACATCCTGCGGGCTATCCTGCACTTTTACGTTCTTCCTGCAGTAATCTTCCACCACCTGTTTTACCGGACCGCCCAGCTTCATCATAAAGCCGATAAGCGTTACCAATTCCCCTTTTTCCAGCTTCCCTAACAGTCCCATCAATGTTTTCTCGTCCATTACGTCCACCTTTATCCCTTATTTACCCTACCGTACCGCGTTCCTTATTTTCCGTCATATAAATGGCACTTTACCACATGCCCGTTCCCCATATCCCGTGCCGCGGGCGCCTGCTCTTTACAAATATCCATGCATTCCCTGCACCGGGTATGGAATTTGCAGCCCTTGGGCGGATTCGCCGGGGAAGGAATATCGCCCTCCAAAATCGTCCGGTTCAGTTTCATGTCCGGATCCGGCATGGGTATCGCGCTGAACAGCGCCTTGGTATAAGGATGCAGCGGATTCTCGAAAATATCTGCCGTATCCCCCGTTTCCACCAATCCTCCCAAATACATGACCCCGATGGTGTCGGAAATATGCTCCACCACGGAAAGGTCATGGGAAATAAACAGGTAAGTCAAGTTCATCTTCTCTTGCAGTTCTTTTAACAGGTTAATAATCTGCGCCTGAATCGATACGTCCAAAGCCGACACCGGTTCGTCGCAGACAATGAATTCCGGCTTCAGGGCAAGCGCCCTGGCGATACAGATACGCTGTCTCTGCCCTCCCGAAAATTCATGGGGATACCTGTCCTTATGGTATTCCTGCAGCCCGCAGTTTTTCATGACCTGGGAAATATAACCGTCATACTGTTCCTTCGGCACCAAATGATGCTGCTTCACCGCTTCCCCTATGATTTCCCCCACCGGAAGTCTCGGCGATAAGGAAGAATAGGGATCCTGGAAAATAATCTGCATCTTCGTGCGCAGTTCCCGCAGCCTTTTCTTATCCGCAGCGCTGACATCCTCCCCGTTGAAAAGGATGGTTCCCGAAGTCTTTTCAATCAAACGCAGGATGGTACGCCCCGTGGTGGATTTCCCGCAGCCGGATTCCCCCACCAGTCCCATGGTCGTTCCCTTTTTGATGGAAAAGGATACGTCGTCCACCGCCTTTACTTCCCCCGTGACACCGCCGAAAAATCCGCCTTTCACCGGAAAGTATTTTTTTAAATGGGACACTTCCAGAATATTTTCCTCCTGATGGACGAGCCTGTCCGCCCCTGCGGCATTCGTATTTGTTGCGTTAGCCATTCTGTGTGCCTCCCTCCTTACAACGATAGCAGCTCACCACATGCGTGGGCGATACATGGTATTCCGGCGGATACACGCCCTCACAGTCCTGCACGCACATTTCGCAGCGGTCCTTGAAATAACAGTAATCCGGCATATCCACCGGATTCGGCACACTGCCGGGGATGCTGTAAAGTTTATCGATATGTTTCCCCACCACCGGTTTGGAATTCATCAGCCCAATGGTATAAGGATGCCGCGGGTCTTTAAAGATTTCCCTCGCCGTCCCTTTTTCCACCACGCGTCCCGCATACATGACCACCACATAATCCGCCATCTCCGCCACGACGCCGAGGTCGTGGGTGATTAACATAATGGAGCTGTTAATCTTATCCTTCAAGTGGCGCAGCAAATCAAGCACCTGCGCCTGTATCGTCACGTCCAATGCCGTCGTCGGCTCGTCCGCAATAATCAGTTTCGGATTGCAGGCAAGCGCCATGGCAATCATGATACGCTGCCGCATGCCGCCCGACAGTTCGTGGGGATACATCCGGTACACGCCTTCTTTGTTGGCAATTCCCACCATATCCAGCATTTCCATGGTACGCGCCTTCACCTGCTCCTTTGACATATCGGAATTGTGCAGGGCGATTACCTCGTCCACCTGCTCCCCGATGCGGAACACCGGATTTAAGGAAGTCATCGGCTCCTGGAAAATCATGGACATATAATTCCCGCGTAGTTTCTGCATCACATCCGTAGGGGCATTGACCACATTATACACTTTGTCGCCCGCATTAAAACGGATTTCCCCTTCCACGGTCTGACCGGAAGGTCTTTGCACCAACTGCATTAAAGACAGGCTGGTTACGGATTTTCCGCAGCCCGATTCCCCCACGATGCCCACCGTTTTCCCCTGCGGCACGTCAAAGGTCACACCGTTCACCGATTTCACGGTCCCGATATCGGTGAAAAAATACGTATGCACGTTGTCAAATTCCACACAGTTTTCCGCATTGTGCATCTTTGTGACGTATTCCGCCTCCGGTATATTCTTCCGGTTCCTCTTTTTCTCCATTTCCTTTGTAATCTTACGGTTATTTTTGGAAATCCGCCGCGACTCTTTCGCGGATATATAATTTGAATTTTTCTTATTTCCTGCCATCATATCCCTCACAGTCCGTATCCATTATCCCGTTACCCCCGCATCCCGGACGTAACCTTACCGTTTCATTTTCGGGTCAAACGCGTCGCGCAGACCGTCGCCTATAAAGTTAAATGCCAATACGGTCAGCAGGATCAGGAATCCCGCCGGAACCCAGACAAACAAATAATTGGTCATGACATAGGAATCGTTGACCGCATTAATGATACTTCCCCAGGAAGCCGCGGGATATTTGATTCCCAGCCCCAGGAAGCTGAGCGTCGCCTCCGCCAAAATCACGTCGCCGAGTCCCATGGTGGCAAATACGATAAGCTGCGGCACCACATTCGGAACCAAATGCTTGAAAATTCTGCGGCTCACGCTGATGCCCAGCGCCTCTGCCGCCACCATGAATTCCTGTTCCCGCAGGGATAGGATTTGTCCGCGCACGATACGGGCAATCCCCACCCAGCCGATGGCACTCATAATCACACACAGCATATAAATACGCACGGTCGGGCTGGCACGGTAATGGTCCATGATGGAGCCTAAGATTAAGTACAAAGGCATGGAAGGGATACAGTAAATGACATCCACCAAACGCATCAGCACATTGTCCACCCAGCCGCCGAAATAACCGGCAACGCCACCGACAATGACACCGATAATCACCTCGATAATAACAACCACAAAACCGATTAACAGGGAAATACGCCCGCCGTACATCAGACGCGCCAGCAAATCCATGCCGTTGCCGTCCGTCCCGATGGGATGCTCTTTCGACGGCTGCGCATACATATTGATGACACGGGTTTCCTGGTTACGGGATATCAGGTATTGTCCGTTCTTTTCCGACAGCAAATAGGTATCCGTCTCCCCCGCACTGTCCGTATAAGAGAAGGATTCCGCCCCGTCCTGGATGGCAAGGGTTGCCGCTTCCTTAAAATCCGGCGCCAAAAATACACCGCCCACCACGCTGTTTATGTTCATATTTGAAATATAGGCATAATCCGAACCGTCCGCCGCAAATACCATGGCGGCTTCCTCCCCGTCCATTTCCACCGTATAGGAAGTTCCGTCCGCTTCAAAAGGTTTCCCGTTCCCGCTCATGGCGAGCAGGGCATTTTTATAAAACTCATAAGACATCGCGGTATCCTGTGTATAAGGCGTAAAGGACAGCTTACAGATTACCGATAGTTCCGAAACGATATACAAAAGTTCTTTTCCCGTCGCATCGTCCACGATATATGCGGTACCGTCATACTCAAAATAATTGTCGCCGGAGGCCACGGCATCGTCATGTTCCTTGGATTTCATCGCCCGCGGGTTTTTGGTTTCCTCCGCACCGTATACAATGTAGGCTTCCCCCGTAAGGGGCCTTAAGGCAAGGAAACCTCCGTTCCTCGTTTCCACCACCCGCTGGTTTTTCGTAATGGCGAGAATGGATTTGGAATACATGTCGCCCGGCGCCTGTGCATCTCCCTTCTCATACAGCAGATAGTCGTTAATATAAGTCGCGCCCGCATAATCCTTCTTCATTTCCTCCGTGGTATAAAATACCTGGCTCTGCCCGTAAGGAATCACCATACCGCCCACAAAGGAAAACAGGAACATAAAAATAATAATTACCATGCCGATAATCGCAAGCCTGTTACGGAAAAAGCGCTTTAATACCAGCGCGCTGGGAGAAAGCACCTTGACACGCTGCGTATCGTCCAATTTCATCGTTTCCACTTTCGTGTTTTCTTCGTTCGCCATGTCCTCTCTCCTTTCCTAATTTATTCTTACACGGGGATCCACCACCGCATAAAGGATATCCGCAAGCAGGTTGCCCGCCAAAATCAATACCGCACTGAACAGCATGTAAAACATGACAAAAGGAATGTCGCCCAACACGATACACTGGTAAGAAGTATAACCGATTCCCGGAATCTGGAACAGCGTCTCGGTAATGAGCGCACCGCCGAACAAAATAGGCAGCGTACTGCCAAGAAGGGTGATAATCGGAATCAGGATATTGCGGAATGCATGAACGTTAATGACTTTTTTCTCCGTCAGTCCCTTTGCGCGCGCGGTGCGGATATAATCGGAATTTAACACTTCCAGCATATTGGTGCGCGTATAACGCATCAGGGAGCCGATATTGACAATCGTCAGCGTAATCACCGGCATAATCATATGTTTGGCGATATCGAGTATCTGTCCCGCCGGACTTAGCTGCTGGTGCATACGCCCCACGCTGCCGTACAAATCCAGCCAGTTCAATTTCACGGCAAACACCCATTTTAAGATGGTGGCAAAAAAGAAACTGGGCAGGGAAATACCGATTAACGCAATGACCGTAATGGAATAATCGGTCAGGGAATACTGCTTCTTCGCCGCCGCCACGCCTGCGGGAATCGCAATGATAATCTCCAGCAGGAACGAAGCCAGTCCTAACGCAAAAGAATACCAAATGACGCTGGAGAATTTCTGCAGCACCGGCTGGTTGTAATTCCAGGAATCGCCGAACTGGCCGCGTACTGCCTTGGACGCCCATGTAAAATACCCCTGTATGATACCGGAATCCAAACCGTAGGACGCATTCAACTGGGTCAGCCATTCCTCATAGCTTTTTGCCCCCGGCTTTTGGGACAGCTCCATCGCTTTCGTCTCCACGAACGAAGCGGGCATACACCGCATGATGCCGTAAATAATCATGGACACAAAGAATAAAAGAACGACGGAAATCAACAACCTTTTTACTATGAACTTCTTCATCTTCATCCTCATTTCTGCGCGGCTGATTCTGCGTCCCGTTCGTGCCTGCCGCGCGCGCACAAACCCGTTCTTGTGTCTTCTTCCTTACAAAGACATTTCGCCAGAGGGCTTTCCGGTCCTTTCGCGAAATATCTTTGTTACCCGTCCTATCATACCGCGTACCGCATCCAATCCGTCCATTGTACCGGGCACCAAAACCCCCGCTGCACGCAACAGGGGTTTTTCGTACCCTCATACAATCCCGGCTTTCCCCTTACGGTATACGCCGGTATACAAAGTCTTTATTTTACCGCCAGTTTTTCGATTTCATTGCGGTACTGCCAATAGGACGTCGCATCCTGTACAATCGTATCCAAGTCAATACGCTCGGAACTGTACACCGTTGCTTCCTGTCTTTGGTAAATCGGAATCTCTACCGCATAATCCACCACATAATCAAGGGCTTCCTTGTAAGCCGCTTTCCGGTATGCCTGATCCGTATTGGTACGGGCTTCCATTACAAGCTGGTCCAGTTCATCCTGGTAAATCCGGTAATGGGTCGCGCTTCCGCCCTCGCTGTGGTAAATCTGGAACATATCGGGATCGGGAACCGTGGACCATGCCGCACACCACATATCAATCGTACCGCCGCTAATGCCGTCCCACATTTGGGAACTGTCGGAAAGGTCGTTGATTGCCAAATCAAAGCCAACGCTCTTTAAAGCGTCTGCCGCTGCGGTAATGATACCGAAGGAAGGGTGATCCCCTTTGCCGTCGCCGGGAACAACGATGGTGCAGTCCATCCTGCCGCCCGCGGGCGCTGCCGTAATCTTGCCGTCTTCCACGGTATAACCTGCCGCCTCAAAATAGCCCAAGGCAGCTTCCAATGCCGCCGCATACTTCTCGTCCTCGCTCATGCCGTCCTTATAAATTTCGTTGCCGTCCACATCCAAAGAGAATGCCACATGGTAATCCGCATCGGATTTCTGCGGCGCCGCCCAGTTCGTATTGGAAATCGGATAGTTAATGACCGCAGCCGCCTCGCCGTAATAAGAATCAATCACCACGTCGCGGTATACCGCAATAACGGTCGCGATGGCTTTCCGGAAGTTCTTGGATTCCTCGCTGCCCGCATCATCCCCTACTTTCATAAGCTGGGAATTCATGCCGATGTATCCGTATCCGCGGTAATCCACAAGGTCAACGTTTACCTTATCTCCTTTTAATTCGCCGTTGCTGTTCTCGCCCTCAATCTGTGCCAGTACTTCCTTGGAAATGGAAGGCTGGGAAACATCGATGGTTCCCTGGATAACGCCCGGGAATTTATCCGATTCGGATGTCGTCTTCCACTGTAAATATTTCGTTGCCGGCGTTCCTTTAAAGTAGTACTCGTTCGCTTCCATGTATACCGTCCGGTTTTCATAGCTTACGTACTTATACGGACCTGCACCCATGGGTGCCGTCGTCTTTGCCCTTACGATAGAAAGATCGCCTTTAGGGAAACCGAACTTATTATTATCATAATCATACTGGGCAGGGTCCCCATAATAGTGCAGCGGGGATACGTAAATGGACAAATCATAAATCGCCGGCGCGCTGACTTCCGTTAGGATGACGCGGACGGAATTGTCCCCCGTCTTTTGGATACCGCTGATATTCTCCACGGAATCGCCGGTTTCCACCGTTACTTTATAACTGTCGTCCAGGAACGTGAACAGACCGGAATCCGCCGCTTCCGTATCGGACAATGTCTGGTAATCGTAATCGTAGCTGACTACCATTTCATTCCAATAGTCCGCCAGTGTGGGAGCATCGTTGTCCTTTAACGTCCATGTGGTTTCCGTTGCGGAACCGGTAATGGAGCCGTCTTCATTTAAGTTTGCAAACCCCCAGTTTACCATACCGTTAGACACTTCATCCAACCCGTCTTCCACGTAACCGTTCGCCACGCAGTAGTCGCAAATGCTCTTTGCAAATGCCTCGCCGGCCGCCGGAAAATCCGTTTCAAAGAATTTCTTCTGTTCGTCTTCCGAATAGAACGTGAAATCCGTATTGTCTTCCCCCTTGGAAAGCATTAAATCATAAAGTACCGTGGAACCGCTCCGGTATTCCTCCAATCCCTGGATCGGAAGCGCATATACGGAGCTTGACCCGTCATAGGACGGATCCAAAAATACATAATAGGAAAAGATCACGTCGTCTACCGTCAACGTTTCCCCGTCCGCAAACTTCACGTCGTCGCGGAGCGTATAATCATAATACACCGTTCCGTCCGCATTCTCCGTCACTTCACAGTCCGCAATACCGGTATAAGTGTAATTGTTGCCGTTGTATTCCCTCGTTTCGCCTTCGATTCCCTTATATACCATTTCCCCTTTCCGGTCATAGTCCAAAAGGGGAACAGTGGTAAGCAGCCATACGTCTTCATCGGGTACCGATTCCCCGAAGAACGGGCTGAATTTCTCGTTTACGTCGTCATGCCCGATGACTATCGGGGTATCCTCATTGGCTGCCGGAGCTTCCTCCGCCGGAGTTTGTGCCGGAGTCTCCTCCGCCGGCTTATCTGTTTCCGCCGGCTTGTCCGTTTCCGTCGGCTGCGTTTCTGCCGGCGCCGTTTCCGCAGGCGTCCCGTCCGCAGAACCGCCGCAGCCTGCCAGTGAGCCTGCAATCATGGTTCCTGCCAACAAAACGGCAAGAAGCCTGTTTCTTGTTTTCAGTTTCATAATAGTATCCTCCTTTATTGATCTATGTTTAACCTTTTATACCGGAATCCCCGTACAGGGTACCATACTTCCCGCATAAAGGGAAAAACCAAATTCCGTGCTTCCCCTCTGTTATTCCGTCCGTTTGTCCATCCAAAGTCCGCCGTAAGTCCTATTATAATACCTGACATAACAAAAAGCTGCTGCCAAAAACAGGATATGGCAAAACAGGTAAAGCAGTTCCCTCTCCAACCGTATTTCACCAAAATGCCGGAAAATATAGAACACGTCCAACACGGCGCACAATGTCTCCAGCCCCATGGCGCCCCTGCAGGAACGCCGGATTCTGGCAATCCCCGTCTCATACTGTACGCGCTGCATCCTGCGCGGGGTCACAAAATATACTGCCGCACCGGCAAGCAAATAAGCCAGCGGCGGAAACAGGAACAGGTACGGATACACAATCCAAAACGTGCGGGAGGAATCCTGGTTCACCATTCCCGCCGCAATCTGGATTCCCAAAAGGAAGACCGCCGCCGTAAGGTTTACCATGCCCGTCTTCCTCCTCCAGGCTTTCCATTCCTCCTCATTCCCGTCAAAGGGCAACACATAATAATCGCCGGAATAACAGGCGTCATCCACTACCCTGCCTTTTCCGCTTAACCTCGTAAACTGCCGTTCCATGCCCCCGGGCCCGTATCCCTGTCTTCCAATCATATATCCGCCTTTATCAGAAACCCATATCCCTAATTTTACCACTTTAATGCGCGAAAATGCCTGACAAACAAAAACCCGGAGCCGGTATCCTCCCGCGCTTTCCCCGTAAAAACAAAAAAGTGCCCGTGAACTCCCATGTCCACCGCACTTAAGCATATTGGTGAGTACACCTGTCCACCTTTTGCGTTTTGCATAATTTTACTCTTAGTATACGATTATACACAAATATTTTTATTTGTCAAGGAGGGGCGGACAGGAAAGATATCTTCCCTGCCCGCAATTTCCTTACTCCAATTCCCCGTAATCCTCGTCCGTATAATCTTCCTTCGTATTCCAGTTTGGAAATTCCAGCATACCGTAATCCATCCCGACGGCTTCACACGCCCGTTTCCATTCCGCCGTGGAATCTTCCGCCAGTTTCTTTAACGCAGCGTCGTAGTCGGTGATGCTTTGGGAAATAATCCCCTGCACGATCGCCCCAAGACTGGGCTGCACATCCTTGACTTCCGCATAGAAATCGTTTGCCTTTACGTCCCTTTTCGCAATCGTGGGAACTACTTTTGACGTTTCCTCCGCCACGGTATAATACTGCTTCATGACTTCGTTCGTCATATACTTTTCGTTGATGGAAGGAATGACGGACACGAACGTACCGTCTTCCACACAGCTCGATTGGTAGCCGTATTCCTCACTGTACAATGCCATTAAGTACTCCGCGGCTTCTGCCGGATGTTTGGATTGCTTATATATCCCAATCCATGGGGACAATTCCCCTGCCTGCACATAAGTATCCGTCACCCCGTCCGGTACCGGGACCGCCATGACGCCATAGTTTAAATCCGGGTAATTTGCATCCCACTGTGCGATGCACCACATACCCTGGCAGAGAAAGGCAGCCTGCCCCTGCGCGAACAGTTCCCTCGCTTCCGGCGCACTGATGTTAATGGTATCGGGATGGATGCTGCCATCTTCCACAAGCCCCCTTATCAATCCCAATGCCTGCTTCATTTCTTCACTGTTATAAGGCGCTTCCCCCTGGTCCACCAGTACCTTTGTGGTCGCGGCGATTTTCCCTCCCGCAGCAGCCGCCAGGGAACGTGCCATGACGTCCATGCGGTTCATCTGCTTTCCGCCGTCTATCAGTCCGTACACATTGCCGTTACCGTTTTCCGTCACCTTCCGGCAGGCTTCCCGGAATTCCGAGTATGTGGAAGGGATTTCCGTCACACCGGCATCCTGCAGAACATCTTTATTATAGAAGAATAGGCACTGGATGGTCGGCATGACCTCCGTAATGGTATACCAGTCCCCGCCGATATGGGTAACCCCTTCCGCAAATGACAGGGGATCGAACCGTTCCGCAAAATCCTCGGTTACATACGGGTTTATGGGCTGGTACCACCCTTCCTCCACCGCCGTGTTCAGCGTCAGTCCCACGGGGATTGGGAAAATATCGGGACCCTCGCCGGATTTAATCATCGTTACGATGGTATTCTTAAACTGGTCCACCGTCAGCATGGTATATTCAATGGTAATATCCGGATGCTCCTCCATATATTTTTTGTGGAAGGCTTCCCGCTGGTTCGCGGAGCCGTCGCTCCAGTCCACCACGCGAAGCGTAATTTTTTCCCCTGCCGCGTCTCCCGCCGTCATCCCGGTTTCCGGATGGTTTTCTTCCGCCGTGTTTCCCGCCGCCATGCTTCCTTCTGCCGCACTGTCTGCCTGCTCCCCCTGTGCTCCTCCGGTAGACGGCATTGCACCGCACCCTGCAAGGGAAGATACCGCTAATGCGGCCGCCAACATCATGGATCCGATTTTCCTTTTCAACATTTTTTCTCTCCTTCCGTAAATATGTCTTATTTTTTACGACTTTTTGCGCTTAATTTTATCTTTTGTTTTTCCTGTTTTCTATTTATCTTCTGTTTTTTCTGTTTTCTGTTTTTTCTGTTTTATCTTCTGTTTTTTCCGTTTTCCCGTTTTTCACGTTTTTCCCATTTTATCTATTTTTTTGTCTGTCCAATCAGCTCTTTACCGCCCCGGCAATTCCTTCCACAAAATGCTTCTGCATGAAAACGAAAAGCAGGATAACCGGGATGACTGCAATCGTTCCCCCTGCCGCGATTCCCGTCCAGTCCACCGTATTTTCCCCTTTAAACGCATACAGTCCCACTGCCAGCGTTCTGGACAACGGATTGTTCAGGGTCAGTACAAGGGGCAGCATAAATGCGTTCCATGCCCAAATGGTTTCCATGATGACCACCGTCGTCGCCACCGGCTTGCATAACGGCATCATGACATGGAAGAAGGTCCTTGGATAATTGCACCCGTCTATCTTGGACGCCTCCTCCAGTTCCTTCGGGACCGATTCGAAAAAGCTGGTAAACAGAAGCAGGAAAATAACATGCGCCCCGCCTGCCTGGGACAAAACCAGTCCCAGCTTTGTCCCCACCAGGTTCATGCTTTTCACCACCTCGTAAGTGGGGATAATCGTACTTACAAGGGGAATGGCGATACTGCCAAGAAATACCGCCATGCACAGGTTCCGCCCCCAAAACCGGAACCTTCCCATCGCATACCCCGCCATCATCGTCATGACCAATACCAAAAGGACCGAAAAGAGTGTAACGATAATGGTATTCATAAAATAAGTACCGAAATGGGCTTTTTCCCAAATACGGATGATGTTGTCCACCGTGGGCGCTTTCGGAACCAGTCCGAGCCTGTTCTCAAAAAACTCCGGCTGGCTCTTAAAAGACGCGGAAATCATCCATAAAAAAGGATAAATCCAAATAAATCCGATACCCGCCAGCAGGGCATGCGTAGCAAAAGTTTTTATTTTTCTCATCTCTATCCTCCTTACATGCTTTTTGCCAACCGGTCCTTCACGGTATTTAATACCAGACCGATCAGAATCACCGCCCCGCCGAAGAACAATGCCGCCGCACTGGCATACCCAAGCCGCGGCATTCCGATTTCACTGGAAAACGCATTCCGGTATACGTAGGTGGCAATGACGTCCGTGGCATAATACGGTCCTCCTTCCGTCATGGTCTTCACAATATCAAACACCTTGAGCGAATTAATGGCACATAAAATGGCGATAATACCGCCTGTGGGAGCGATTAAAGGCAGTACGACATGGAAAAACGTCTGCCGCCTGTCCGCTCCGTCAATGGTCGCCGCCTCATAGACGTCTTTTGACACCCCCTGCAGACCTGCCAGCCAGTATATCATATACGTACCGCAGTCTTTCCAAAGGGAAATCACCACCAAAGTCGGCAGGGCATATTTGGCGTTTCCAAGGAAATTGACGGGGGAACCCAACAAGTGCAACGCCGTCAGCGCATGGTTTACCGGTCCCTGCACGCCCAACAGGAAAATCATAATGATACCCACCACCGACGCGGTCGTTATGACCGGAATAAAATACATGGTACGGTAAACGGAACGTGCCTTTAATTTTTCATTGTTCAGCATGTATGCCAGGAACAGGGATACCGCAAGCTCCAAAGGGACAATCATTGCCATGTACACAAAACTGTTTGCGAACGCATTCCAAAACAATCCGTCCCCCATCAGTTCCCTGTAATTTTCCAGCCCCACATAAGCCGCATTCGCCGTCATTCCTGACCAATCCAGCAGGGAATACTGGATGCTGCAAAGGATGGGATACCCTTGGAACAACAGGTAAAACCCCACCGCCGGCACCATAAACAGCCAGCACCACATGTTCATTTTCCGCCGCTCCGCCCTGCGTCTCCCGGCCGCCATGGAAACCGCTTCATTCTTTGTCCGAACCATTGTTCTCCTCCCTTTCGTATAAATATTTGTGCCGGACCGCAGACCCCATGGGAAGCCCCGTATCATAGTCCAACTGTCTCGGCTCATATTCCTCGTTTTCCCGCTGCCTCGTAAATCCTTCGTTATCCCATTCCGGGACAAATCCCTTGTTCCACGGCCGCATGGACCACTGGTAGCCGCGGTATAAATCACGGGTATCGTTCATATGGCGGATCAAAAGAGCATGGTATTCCTTTATGGTATCCAGATACGCTTCGTCGTCAATCCGGTTATCCAGCTCCCACGGGTCCGCCTCCAAATCGTAAAATTCATCTTTGTCCAGCAGATGAAGGACCAGCTTGTATTTCTCCGAAATTACCGCCCGCATGGGCTGCAGTCCCCCGAACCCGTCATGGTCGATTTCATACCGGGTAAATTCGGTAAACACCACCTCATTCACGGTTTTTCCCGTATCGTAAATCTGCGGGAGCATACTTTTTCCCTCCAGCAGTTTCGGCAGCGGCAGTCCGAAATAATCCATTACCGTGGGAACGATATCGATATGGGAAGCGGGCGCTTTTACTATTTTCCCCTTTTCCCCGCCTTTAATAATCAGGGGAATGTTCGCCGCCTCCTTATATGCCGTCGCCCCTTTGGAAGACAGGCGGTGTGCGCCCAGCATATCCCCATGGTCCGAAGTGAAGATTACAAGGGCATCCGGCATTTTTTCCCTGATTCGATTCAGCACCCGCCCAATCTCATGGTCCACAAAGGAATTGCACCCCAAAAACAAGGACAAGAACCCGGATGCCTGCGGGACGCCGTCCTCCGGCCCATCCGGCCCATCCCCTGCCCACAACCGCTGCAGCAAGGGTTTTCCCTTCAGGTCATCATGGAATTCCGGGGAGTTTTCCGGCCGGAACCCTTCGTACATTTTGTTATAAGGTGCCGGACAAAGGGACGGTCCGTGCGGTTCGTCGTAGGAAACCGTAAGAAAAAAATCTTCCTCCGAAAACTCCTCCAAAAACCGTAACGCCCGGTCGCTGCAGCGGTGTGCATACGTAAACTCCTCCGAAAAACCGTACCGGTAAGCCTCGTCGGACTGTCTGGAACGGGCCCGTTCCTCTTTTGTCAGTTCTTCCAGATACATCCGCATATCATACCAGTATTTTTCCTCCCATCCTTCCGGGCATTTCCCAAGACCGAAATAGTCGCCCCCGTCCAAATGCCATTTTCCAATGTAACCGCACCGGATTCCGCTGTCCGTCAACCGCTGCCCAACGGTCTTTACGTTTGCCCCAAACGGGACGCCGTTGGTGACTACTCCGTTGGAATGGGGAAATGTCCCCGTAAAAATGGCGCTCCTGGCAGGACCGCAGACCGGCTGGCAGGTATACGCATTTTCATAACGTATCCCTTCTTCCGCCAATGAATCCAAATTCGGCGTATACATCTTCCGGTTTCCGTAACATCCCACCATGTCTTTTCTTGTCGTGTCCGTCATGAATAAAATAACCTGTTTTTTCCGTTTCCGTTCCTCCTCCAAACACATCCTCTCCTTCCCTTTTCCCCGCGAATACCTGTTATGGATTTTCTTAATGAATTTTTCTTATGATTTTATCTTATAGAAAAAAAACATCCTCCACCATCGGAATAAATGTTTTCCATATGGATTTTTCTGCTTTTTCATGTTATTCTGTAACCGGAAACTTTTTGTACGGCACGCCGCCGGGCCGGAAAAAAGCAGCGTTTTTCATATTTATATGAGCCGCCAAAGGCGGCATGGGAGATTAACATGGTAAATATTTGCGGACATTTAAGAAACAGAAGAAGAATCACCGGTTTTTATGACGACAGCGTCCCTCTGCTTATTAACTGCTGCGGAAAACAGGTTTTCCAGACACAGGACTACTTCCTGAAAAGGGAAAACGGACGCCTTGATTACCAGCTCATTTACATCTATAAAGGAGCCGGACATTTTTACTTAGACGGCGAATGGAAGAAACTGGCGGCGGGCAGCATTGTGCTGTTTTGTCCCTCCGAGCCGCAGTTTTATTCCTATTACGCAGAGGACAAACCGGAAGTATACTGGATTCATTTCACGGGAAACCGGTGCGAACAGATTTTGGAGCGGTATGGGATTCAGACTTGTTATATCGGGGAAAATTTTTCCGTCAAGCTCCTGTTTCAGTACATCATTACGGAGCTCCAGCTTAAGAAGCCGCATTATGAAGATGTGATTCTTGGAAATTTTTACATTATGCTTGCCAAAATCCACCGTTCGTTTGACCAAACGCTGCACCATTCGGAAAACGACTTTTCCCTTGACCGGCTGATCCGGGAAATGAACTCCAAATACATGGAAAACTGGACGGTGGCTTCCATGGCGGATTTCTGCAAATTAAGCGAAAGCTATTTTTCCCATACCTTTAAACAGCGGATGGGGATACCGCCCATGCAGTTTTTGAACAACCTGCGGATGGAAAAGGCAAAGGAATTCCTGACCGCCAATTCCATGTCCGTTGCCACGGTGGCGCGGCTGGTGGGATATGAGGATCCGCTTTATTTCAGCCGCGTGTTCCGGAAAAGCACGGGGGTCGCGCCGCACAAATTTTACCAAAGCATTGCGGATGCGAATACCCCGGAATGGTTTTTTGACAGGGAATGATTTTTCGGACATGCGCCGGAAACCGGACTTACCGGTACCGGAAGATGTTATACAGACTGATGGCGATAATCACAAACAGCAGTACGGCAAAACATTTATCCACAGTTTGGTTATCCGCTTTTTTGTTCATCCAGGCTCCTGCAAAAGCGCCCAAAATACCGCAGCCGGACATCAAAAAGAGCATAGCGGGCGGAAAGCGCGGAACGGTTTTGGTGACAAGGGTAGCGCACAAACCGGCGGTTTGGGAAAACAGGATGACATGAATGGAATACAGGGCCGCTTCCTTTGTTTCCATGGAAAACAGGAACGTGAGGGCTGCAAGATTCATGGGACCTCCCCCGATTCCCAAAAAGGAAGACAGGATTCCGAGTACCGCCCCCACGGCGAAAATAAGGGGCGTATTGGAAATGTTTCCGGTACCGGCGGTTTTTCCCGTTTTCCTGCAATGATAAAACAGTGTGGCTGCCGTAAGGCAAAGCAGGACGGCTGCCTGGACCGCCCCAATCCTGTTTTTGTTTTCCATATTTCCGGTGATGACCCGGAATGCCGATTTTCCAAGGAGCCCGCCCAATACGCTTCCCGCGGTTATGGTCCATGCAAATGGTTTGCGGAAGCGGAATACTGTTTTATGTTTCATGTTTCCGTAAAGGGCTACCACGGACATGGAAAGCACCGTGCAGCCGGACAGGAAGGATACGCTTGCCACATCCATAATGCCCAGCGCGTCCAGCACCGGTTTAATGATGACCCCTCCGCCAATCCCACAGACGCTTCCTATTGCGGATGCAAAAAAACATACCAATGCGACGATGCATATTTTCACGGCGTTCCACTCCATTTATACCGAAAGACTTTTGTTCCTTTTCCTTTATGCTTCCAGTATACCTGACAGGGATGGGGACGCTATATCCGATTATGCTATCCGTATGGATTTTTCTGTTTTCTTATCCGTATGATTCGATTCCGTTTTCTTCCCAAATATCACATCCGTTCCGGCCCGCCCATACTGCCCTTCCCCCTTTTCGCAAGCACCCCCGCCGCAATCTCCTGCATTCCTGTCAGGCAGGCGCCAAAAAACATCCGGTAGGACTTACAGAAATAATTCCTCCCGTCCGCCTCCCTGTGCCTGCGGCAGCCGCCCCGGCAGATAAAAAGATACTCGCATCCTGCGCAGGCAGCCGCAGGAGCCTGGAACTGCCGTCCAAATGTTCCCATTTTGTACTTTTCCATGATGTCCCGAAAATCAAAACCGTCTTCCGTCACGTTTCCGAGCCGGTATTCATCCAATACATAAAAATCACAGGGATACACGCTTCCGTCCGCCTCCACCACATTTTGGAAACTGCATCTCCCCCTTTGTTCGCAGGATTCCGGCTCTACCCCCAGCAGAATGCCGATGTAGTTTTCAAACTGCCGGATGTACGGCTGCCTGCCATTCCATACATCTTCTTCCCATAACCGGAAAAGCTCCGTCAGGAATTCCCCGTACCGTTCCGGTGTCAGGGAATATTCCATACTTCCGGCTTCCTTCCCGATGGGATCCAAGCATGCGATATACTGCTGCCAAAGAAATCCCTGCTCCCGGTAGGCATCATATATTTCCCGGACCAGGGGCGCAGTTTTGCCATTCACCACCGTCAACACGTTAAACTCCACTCCCGCCGCCCGTAACCGTGCTGCGGCCTCCAAAACCTTTGCATATGTGCCGTTCCCGCAAACATCCTTACGGTAAGCGTCATGCGACTCCATAACCCCGTCCAGGGACAGTCCTGCCAAAAAACCGTTTTCCGCAAGGAAACGGCACCACTCCCCGTTTAACGCATACCCGTTGGTCTGTATGGCATGGGAAATTTCCACATGGTTTCCGTTATATTTCCGCTCATATTCCATCCACTTCCGGTAGAAAGAAAGACCCGCCAAGGTAGGCTCACCGCCCTGGAACACAAAGGAACACCGCTCCGTTGCAAAAGCGAGCGCTTTTTTAACCAGTTGTTCCATGACGTTTTCCGGCATAATTCCGTATGATGCCTCCCTGCGGTTATCCATTTCATCCGCATAAAAACAATAACCGCATTTCATATTGCAAAGACCCGATGCCGGTTTCACCAGCACATTCAGTTCTGCCATCCTGATCCACTCCTTATTTTCTGCCGTTATCTTTTTGTGGCGGCACCAAAACCATATCCTTTAACAGCAATCCCAGTTATAAAGCACCCTGCTAAAATCCTTTTTCCGCAATGCCTCCCCATTCATAAACAGGTTGGCAATCCCGCAGTCCCCCCACAGCACGTAATCGTCCCCGCCTTCTTCCATATCCGAATCTATCTGCAGCAAAAGCGTATCATAAAAAAGGGCTTCTTCCTCCGTCATGTTTTCCCGCGGGTCCGTCTGCGTAAAAGAAGGATAACCGAGCATCCGGTGGCCGAATGCGGGCAGTTCTTCATACAGGTAGGACTCGTCTTCCTCCCCGAGATACCCGTACCATGCTTCCTCCGGAATTTCCTCACCCGTTACGGCTTTCACCGCCTGCACAAAAACGGCAGGGAAACCAGCCACGTTCGGGTTCATATAAGTGGTTTCCACACCAAAGGAAAGCGCCGCTTCCCGGAGCACGGGCGTATATTCTTCACATTCCCCTGCCGTCACAATGCCAAGCCCCAACACCTGCTCCCGCGTTACATCCCCGCGCACCGTTTCATGGTATACCACACGGAAATCCTTTTGGGATGCCGGTTCCTCAAAATCCATACCGAAACAGTCGTCCTCCGGAGTAATAAAAAACTGCAGCATCCCG
>CANTGP010000002.1 GCA_947653315.1 uncultured Lachnospiraceae bacterium | reverse complement strand
GGTGGTAATGGCAGGAGCGGAACTGTTTACCGGTAATAATTTTGTACCGGCTGGGGGAGGGCCTGATTCTTTCGGAAGCAGCGGAACGGCTGGCGGAGGGGGCACAGGAGGACCACAGGGAGCTGTCCTATTCGGAGGGCATGATAAAGGAATTTCTTGATAAGAGGGTACCGAAAGACTGGTACGGCAGGAGCATGTACGAGCGCAGGAACTGGCTGGATTCGGAGTTTATGCAGGACCGGTGCGGGGAAGACGGTTTAATGTACCGTGACCGTATATGCGCCATCGAGATATGGAATGAATGCTTCCGGATGGCGGGTTATAACCGCATGAAGAAGTCCGATGCAAAGGAGATAAACGGCATACTGGAACACCTGCAGGGATGGGAGCGGCAGAAAAGCCCGCTGCGGTTTGGCGGCGAATACGGGCACCAAAGGGGCTTTTTAAGGCGCGACATTCCGGACGTGAACATTCGTCCGCCGGACGGGAATGTTTAAGGGGACATGTAATCATGTAAACAGGGAAAAACATTCTGATGTTTGCGCGGAAACGCCGGTAAATACTGGCTTGGGCACCATTTGTAAACATTTAAACATTTTTTACTATATAAATAAAAAAACAAGGGAAATAAGGGTATATATAACCCCTGTACCCTTGATTTTAGAAAAAGATACGCACGCGTAACGCGTACGCACGTGACACACGGACGCGTACACACGGGCGGGAAAGGCAGGCGGGAAAATGAGGGAAAGCGCACTGGAGAAAAAGTTCCGCGCCATGGTGGCGCAGGCAGGCGGGAAGGCGTACAAGTTCGTGTCGCCCGGCAACACCGGGGTACCGGACCGGCTCGTGGTCCTCCCCGGGGGAAGGATCGGTTTCGTCGAGCTGAAACGGAAAGGGCAGAAACCGGGGAAGCAGCAGGAATACCGCATGGCGGAACTGGAACGGCTGGGATGCATGGCCATGGCCGTGGACGACACGGAATCCGCGGAGGCGGCGGTCAGGAGCATAGGGGCGCAGCACGGCACGGACGGGACATTCCGGGAAATGGTGAACAGGGCGCCGTACGGGGGGATGGGATGAAATTCATACCGCACGATTACCAGAGATACTGCATAACGCGCATCATACAGGACGGGACGCTTGCGCTGTTCCTCGACATGGGGCTCGGCAAGACCGTCATCACGCTTACCGCCGTCAATGACCTGGTCTTCAACCGTTTCCTCGTGTCGCGGTGCCTGGTCATAGCCCCGAAAAAAGTGGCGGAGGACACCTGGACCCGGGAACAGTCCAAGTGGGACCACCTGCGGATGCTTAAGGTGCTTCCGGTACTGGGTGACAGGAACCGCCGGATCCGGGCGTTGAACAGCCCGGGAAACGTATGGGTGGTAAACCGTGAAAACGTCCCGTGGCTGGTGGACCACTACCGGAACGACTGGCCGTTCGACATGGTGGTGATTGACGAGTCCAGCAGTTTCAAGAGCCATAAGGCAAAACGCTTCAAGAGCCTGCGCAACGTGCGCGGCCACATAAAAAGGCTTGTGGAACTGACCGGCACGCCGTCCCCCAACGGGCTTACGGACCTGTGGGCACAGGTTTTCCTGCTGGACGGCGGGCAGAGGCTTGGCAGGACGCTGACGGAGTACCGGAACAATTACTTTACCCCGGCATCCAGGAACCGGACGACCGTTTTTTCCTATGACCCGCTGCCGGGGGCGGATGCCGTGATACGGGAGCGGATCCGTGACATCTGCATCAGCCTTTCGGCGGGGGACTACCTGGAACTCCCGGAAAGGATTGACAATTACCGGTACGTGAAGCTGGACAGCCGGGCAAGGAAAGCCTATGACGAAATGGAGCGGGAGCGGATACTGGAACTGCCGGAAGGCGTACTGGATGCCGGAAGCGCGGTGGTGCTTTCCGGGAAGCTGCTGCAGCTTGCCAACGGTGCCGTCTACCGGACAACGGAACGTTACGCGGACGGCCGCCTTATGGAGGACAGGGAAACCGTGGAAGTGCACGGGAACAAGGTGGAGGCATTCCTGGAACTGGTGGAGGAGCTGAACGGCCGCCATGCGCTTGTCTTTTACAATTTCCGGCATGACCTGGAACGGCTGGAGAGGGCGCTTGCCAAGTCAGGGCTGCGGACGGCGGAACTGCGGGGCCCAGCGGATATCGCGGACTGGAACGTGGGCCGGACGGACATCCTGTTTGCGCACCCGGCAAGCGTGGCTTACGGGCTGAACCTGCAGCAGGGGGGCAGCGACGTGGTGTGGTTCGGGCTGAATTACAGCCTGGAACTGTACCAGCAGGCAAACGCAAGGCTCCACAGGCAGGGGCAGGAACACACGGTGCGCATCCACCATCTTGTGGTGGAGGACAGCGTGGACGAGGATGTCGTCAGGGCGCTGCAGAAAAAGGGCGACTGCCAGGCGGCTCTTTTGGAGGCGCTGAAGGCAAGGGTTGACAAATACCGGACATAGGAGGGAAGGGCATGGGCATAACATTGGCGATAAAAAAATGGATTACGGCGAACTTACGGAGGAAATCAGGCGCACGATGCGGCGTTCCGCAAGGGATGCCGTGCAGCTTGGCTTCATGCTGCGGCTTGTGGCGGAGTACCCGCAGCGCCAGTTTTACTGGCGGAAGGACATGACGGACGAGTACTATTTCCATCTGCTGGAAAAAGGGAAGGAAGGATACGGGAACACACGGTATGATGAAAAATACCGGAGTGCCGTGGACAGCGAATCGTATCTTGTGGAATTCCTGAAAAACCTGCAGAAGAAAGGGTGAGGGAAATGGGGAATAACAGGGATGTACTGGAGGCTTATGCGGATGCGTGTGCACTCGTAAAGGAGACGGAGGAGGACATACGGAAGCTAAGGAAGCGGGAGCCCGTACTTGACAGGGTAAAGGGCAGCAACCCTGATTTCCCTTACCAGCCGCGGAGCTTCACGGTATCGGGGGCGGCGGAAACCGTTATGGGGCGCGGCGCCGAGCCGGAGCGGGAAATGGGGCTTTTGCGGCAGCGCAGGGAAAACGCGGAAAGGGTAAGGGTTAAGGCGGAAAAAGTAATGGCGGGCGCGTCCGTGAGGATACAGAGGATTATAAGGTATAAGGTTTTTGAAGGGATGACATGGGAAGAAGTTGCCGTAAAAATGGGGGGAAGGGCTACCGCTGAAAGCGTAAGGAAGGAATACCAAAGGTTTATGCAACGGGAAAAGTGATATCCGGGTATTGACAAGATGCGCATAATATACGTATAATTGTGGGTATAAGGAGGGGCGGAATGAAAACAAAGGACCTGGTAAAACTGTTGGAGAGTAACGGCTGGAAATTCAAGCGGCACGGAGGGAACCATGACGTCTATGAAAAAGACGGGAAAAGGGAAAGCATCGTAAGGCACAGGGAAACGGATGAGGATTTGGCAAAAGCGATTATCAGGCGGAACGGGCTGAAATAAATAAAACCATGTTAGGGAGGTTTTCAGAATGAAAAAAGCATATCCGGTTATTTTATCACGGGGTGAAAAATTTATCGTTGCGTACATCCCCGATTTTGAAATTAATACACAGGGGGAGGACGTGGCGGATGCGATTGAAATGGCAAGGGACGCGATCGGGGCTGTCGGTATTGACATGGAGGACGACGGGGAAGTACTGCCGGAGCCGACAGAGGTTTCGGGGGTAAGGACGGATTCGGATACGGACATTGTGACACTTGTGGACGTGGATTTTGGGGAATACCGCAGGAAAAACGACATAAGGGCGGTAAAAAAGAACTGCACGATACCGTCCTGGCTGAACTTCGAAGCCGAAAAAGCGGGGGTGAATTTTTCCGCAATCTTAACGGCGGCGCTTAAGAGCGAGTTGAAAATCCAGGGCCGGTAGCCCCGTGCATCGGAATGGGCGGGTGTAAAAAAAAAAATAAAGTTTGTCCGTTTTGTCCGCTTTGTCCGGTTTTTATGTGTTAAAATGCTATTAGTCGGAAGTGGGTGATACCGGCGGAATTCCCCCTCCCCGCGGTAAAAATGCTATGCGTATTCATTTACGCGTGGCATTTTTATTTTGCGCCGGGATATGGTGGAAGATTAAAAAAAGGTGGGACGGCTCCGGCTGTCCCTTTTACTATACCCATAACAAACGGATGAGGGGTGGTGGTGATGCCGCGGAAACCGGACGAAAGGATAGCGGAAGCGAAGGAGCTGTTCCGGCAGGGGATGAAACTTGTTGAGATTGCAAAACGGCTGGGGCTGCCGGAGGGGACGGTCAGGAGATGGAAAAGCACCCATAAATGGGATAACGAACGCTCGGATAAAAAAAGCGAACGTTCGGAAAGGAAAAAAGGCGGACAGCCGGGCAACAGGAATGCCGCCGGGCACGGTGCACCGGAGAAAAACAGCAATGCGGAAAAACACGGCCTTTTCCGGAAATACCTTCCGGAGGAAACCCTTGACATCATGCGGGAAGCGCCGGAGGATCCGCTGGACATCCTGTGGGACCAGATACGGATTGCCCATGCGGCCATCATCCGCGCCCAGCGGATCATGTACGTGCGGGACAGGGACGACAAGACCGTTGAAAAAGTCGAGGAAAGGACGGGTAATGTCACCGGTGAAAAATGGGAGGTGCAGCAGGCGTGGGACAAGCAGGCGAATTTCCTGAAATCCCAGGCAAGGGCGCAGGCGGAACTGCGCAGCATGGTTAAGCAGTACAACGAACTGCTGCATGAAAACTGGGAACTTGCGACCGAAGAACAGAAGGCGCGCATCGCACGGCTTAAGGCGGACACGGCAAGAATGGGGCCGGAAAAAGATGAAGGGGACGGGGTGGAAGTAATTAATGACTTGCGGGAAAAAGAAGCAGGTGAGACTTTCGGAAATAATCATTCCGAAGTACCGGGAAATATTCAATAACCGCACTTACAAGCACATTATCCTGACATCCGGCAGGGCAGGAACGAAGTCCAGCTTTGCGGGGATCCGCGGCATATACCAGCTTATAAGTGATGCATCCGGTTCCGTGGTCGTGCTCCGCAAGCACCATAACAAACTGCGGAAAACGGTCTACAAGGAAATGCTCCGCGGCATCAACAGGCTGGGGGTACCGAAAAACCGGTTTGAAATAACGAAATCCCCGATGGAGATTACCTATAAAAAATACGGCACCACGATGTATTTCGCGGGTTCGGACGGCATTGACGATACAAAGGGCATCATTGACGAAGATAAACCGATCAAGCTGGTCATACTGGACGAACTGACGGAGTTCTTTGACGACGGGGAGGGGGAGGACGAGCTCCTTAACATTGCGGCCACTTTTGCGAGGGGGAACAGCGGCGGTTTCCAAATGGTTTACCTGTTTAACCCGCCCAAGAACCCGAACAGTGGAATCGTGAAATGGATGCATAAGATGGAGCAGCGTCCGGACTGCATCCACGTCCATACCGATTACAGGGATGTCCCCGCAGCCTGGCTGGGCCCCGACCTGATACAGGAGGCGGAAGCGCTGCTGGCGGTGGATGAACGGCAGTACCGCTGGGTATGGCTGGGCGAGAGCATAGGCATTGATGAAGTGATTTATTACATGTTCTCCCAAAGGCACATGGGGGATGTCCCGGTTCCGCATGAAGACCGTTTTTCCATGATTGCCATCGGCGGGGATTACGGGCAGCAGAACGCCACGGCCTTCCAAGCGGCCGGTTTGGATTTCGCGCACGGGAAACTGCGGGGACTGGGCGAATATTACCACAGCGGGCGGGAATCCGGCACGCAGAAAGCCCCGTCGGAGTATGCGCAGGACTTTGTGGCATTCGTGAAGGAACTGGGTGAACAATACGGTACGGAGGGCACGCGGTTTTACCTTTATTTGGACCCTTCCGCGAAAGGGCTGCAGGAGGAAATCAAACGGGCGTGCAGGAATGCGGCAGTGCCGGTGGCCGTCCGGGAAGCCGATAATGATGTAAAGCTGGGAATCAGCCGGACGCAGAAGGCGCTGACCTTTGACATACTGCGCATTTCCCCCAAACAGGAAAACCTTGTAAGGGAAATGGGCGTGTATGCGTATGACCCGGAGTCCATTGAAAAGGGGAAAGAGGAACCGGTAAAAATTGACGACCATTGCGTCGACGGATTGCGCTACCTGGTCATGGGCGTGTGGACAAAAATAAAACACTGGCTTCCCGTGGGGGAGCGGGATGACGAAGGGAAAGACTGAATGGACATTTTTTCGTATTTTAAAAACCATGATATTGACACGGTGGACGCCGCGTTTTACCGTACCATAGGGGTGTGGAAAAGCTGGTACAATTCCAACGTGCGGAAATTCCACAGGTACAAGGTTTACCGGGGGAACGGCACTTCCATAAACTGTAACCGGTATGCCCTTGGCATGGCGAAAAAGGTATGCGAGGATTTGGCCGACCTGCTGCTGAATGAAAAAGTGACAATCACCGTGTCAGACCAGGCCACGGACGGCTTCGTGAAACGGGTCCTGGAGGACAATGCGTGGGGTGAACTGGGGAACGAATACCAGGAACGGAAAGCTGCGCTGGGAACCGTGGCCTACGTGGTATACATCCGGGACGGGCAGGCGGATGAAGCCGGGAACGTGACCGGGGGAAGGATCGGGATTAACTATGTGGGTGCGCAGGACATCTTTCCAACCTCATGGGAAAACAGGACGGTGAGGGAATGCATCTTCACGTTCCGCAAGACCCATAAGCGCAGGAAATACGTCCATTTCCAATACCACAGGATTGAACCGCTGGCGGGCGGGACCGGCAAACAGTATGTGATTGAAAACACGGTTGTGGAGGACACGTCCGGAAGCGGCACGGAATTAACGCCCGAACAGTGGCGCATGATTCCCTGTTTTTCCGGGCTGGCCGAACGGCTCGAAACGCATTCCGACAAACCCATGTTCATCATTGACCGCCTGAATTCCGTGAACAATGCGGATGATGACACGACGAACCCGATGGGCGTGGCGCTGTTTGCGAACGGGATTGACATAGTGCGCAGCATCGACCTGAAATATGACAGCTACGCCAATGAATTCTCCCTTGGGAAAAAGCGGCTGTTTGTCGCGCCCGAATTTGTCACGGGCGTGGACGGGAACGCGGTTTTTGACCCGAATGACACGGTATTTTATGAACTGCCGGAGGATTTCTTCAAAAACGCGGAATCGAAGGAGGCGATCCGTGAGGTAAACATGGAGCTGCGGATTGAACAGCACAGCAGGGGAATCACGGACGACCTGAATTTCCTTTCCATGTCGTGCGGTTTCGGGACTGACCGTTACCGGTTTGAGAACGGCAGCGTGAAAACGGCCACGGAAGTAATCAGCGTGAATTCGGACATGTACCGGAGCCTGACGAAGCATGAGCTGGTGCTGGAGCGCGTGCTGGTCCAGCTTGTCCGGACAATCATCCGGGCAGGCATCAGCACGGGCGTCCCCGGCCTGCAGGAAAATGCGGAGGTGGCGGTACAGTTTGACGACAGCATTATTGAGGACAAGACCGCGGAACGGCAGAATGACCGCCAGGATGTGGCAATGGGCGCCATGGGGGTGGACGAGTACAGGGCGAAGTGGTACGGGGAGACACTGGAGGAAGCCCGCAAAAACCTTCCGGAGCAGTTTGACGATACAGAGGTGATCCAGTGAACCGGTCATACCAGTCGGTTCTGCAGGCCGGTATCGAAAGGAAATACCGGATGCTGGAGGAGGAAATTGAAAAGGACATCATCCGCCGTATCCAAAAGGCCGGGAAAATTACTTCCACTGCCGACTGGCAGATCCAGCGCTACATGGTGCTGGGACACAGCACGGAAGACGTGGAAAACATTATCCGTTCGGCGGTGGGCGGGGACTATGCCGACACTTTCCGCCTGTATGACGAAGTGATTGAAACCGAATATGTCCGCAGCAAAGCCATATATGAACAGGTCAACGCACACTTCACCCCGTATGAACAGAATTATGAGCTGCAGCAGCTTACCAACGCCCTGATCCGGCAGTCCAATGACGAACTGTACAACATTACCCGTTCGCTGGGCTTCATGGTGGACATGGGGAACGGGAAACCGGTATTCACGCCGCTGGCGGAAATATACAACGGTTATTTGGACAACGCGATTACCATGATGGCATCAGGTGCCTTTGACTACAATACCATGATCCGGAAAGTCGTGGGGGAAATGACGGCTTCCGGGCTGCGGACGGTTGATTATGCCACCGGACGGAGCAACAGGGTGGACGTGGCGGCAAGGCGCGCGCTGCTTACGGGGATGGGGCAGCTCACGGGGCACATATCGGACATGAACGGCCAAAGGCTGGGAACTGACAGGTATGAGGTTGACTGGCATCCAGGCGCGCGTCCCAGCCATGCGGTGTGGCAGGGGCGCGTGTGGACGCGCAGGCAGCTTGTGGAGGTCTGCGGGCTCGGGACGGGTGCGGGACTGCTCGGCTGGCACTGCCGCCACACTTATTACCCTTTCATCGAAGGGGTTTCCGTCAGGAATTATTCCGATGAATGGCTGGCGGAGATGGACAGGAGGGAAGCGCAGAGGACGGAATACCGCGGCCGGGAATACAATGCCTATGAAGCCACGCAGAAGCAGCGGCAGATGGAAACGGCGATGCGGGCGCAGCGGGAAAAGGCACGGCTGTTAAAACAGGGCGGTGCCGATCCCGGCGATATCCTGAATGCGCGGTGCAAATACCAGGCGATGCTGGACGAATATAAGGAATTCAGCAGGAAGTTCGGCCTTCCGGAACAGCGGGAACGCATTTACCAGGACATGGCGGGACGTGTTGCGCCTTCGCAGCGCACCTATAAGCAATGGCGGGAGGGGCAGGAGGAAAAGGCCGCCAAACGTGCCGCCGCCGCGGAACGCAGGGCGGAACGGAAAATGCGGGAACGCGCGGAAAAGAACCGCCGGGAGGATATGGACAAAGCGGGGAAAAAGGTTGCAAACGCGGGCGGTTCTGATATAATGGAACCAAAGAAAAACCTTGCACAGTACGTCGGTGCGGAAATAATAAAAACGGACAACCAAAGCATACGTGAATGGTATTATGCAAATGTAAACAACATTCCAAACCAAATTGACGGTACACTGCCGCTGGAACAGCAGGCACGGCAGGCATATGGTTTCCGGAACCAGTATAAACACCAGGCAAGGTCTGCCATGTCTGATGTGGAAACCGCAAAGGCGTTGGAGCAAAAAAGACCGGCACCTGATTTTGAGGAGCTGGTTGAAAGTAAAATGAAACGAAAGGGCATGAGCAGGGAAGAAGCGCTGGAGGATATCCTCAAAACGGCTTCCAAAACCAATGCGGATGTCAATAAGGAGTTCGGCCTATGAAACAATACCCCTTTGATTATAATATTTTTCCCGATAACAGTCCTGAAATGTTTAAGGACATGTGCAGAAAAATCGAGGAACATTTTCCGGATGCGGAAAAGAAAAAGCTGCTGGTGGATGTTGACGGGACAACAGTCCAGTCGTATATGGAGACAGGCAGGGAAATAGCCGTTTTTGATGATTATGATATCGGGGCGGTCTTTGTGCAGTCTGAAATTGACCTGAAGGAGATTATGGCATGATGGAATCCCAAGAAACGGGGTGGTTATGATGGATGATGCATTAACAAAGGATGGGATTAAATACATGATTGCAAGGCTTTTGGATAATGCCAATGAAGCGGCCGAGCAAAGCAGGGCGGACAGCGATGATAAATTTGCGGCGGGAAGGCGCGTGGCATATTACGAAATGCTTGACATCCTGAAAACGGAACTGGATATCAGGGATCAGGATTTAAAGGAATTCGGCCTTGACATTGATTTGGAAAACCAAATAGCCTAATGGAAATACCGTCGGTTGGGGTAACCGGTGGTATTTTTATTTGTTGCGACGTCGCAACCGGAGGGAGGGGACGCAGGATATGATAACGGTTTTAATAACGCCCAATAAAATACACCTGTCGGGGCATGCAAACATGGCCCCGGAAGGCTCTGACATCGTCTGCAGCGCCGTTTCCGCCCTTACCCTTACACTCATAAGGGGGCTGGAGGAAATCGCCTGTATGGGGCTGCGGGAAAGCGTGGAAGGGGGGAATGTCTGCATTGAATGGCAGGAAATGAACGACACCGGCAAGGCACTGGTGGACACATGGTTTCTGGGCATCTGCGGGATAGCCGCGGAATACCCGGTAATCGAATTTTTATAGTGAATGACGCATCCTGAAAAGGGTGCTTTTTTCATGCCTGCCGGGGCAGTAAATACGGGAATATATCGGAAAGGAAAGGATTGGACATGAAAAAAAGACGGTTTGACTTACAGCTTTTCACGGACGGCGGTGAAGGCGGTGACGGTGGCGGCGACACCGGCAAGGGAACAGCCGGGGACGGCAGCGGCGGTCAGAAAGGAAACGCCGGGGGAACGGGCGGCACTTACAGTTTTGAACAGGCGGAGGAAATTGCCGACGCAAGGGCAGAACGGGCGGCCAGGGACGCGCTTGCCGGTTACTTTAAGCAGCAGGGGTTGAGCGAGGCGGAGATTGCGGCGGCCATCATTGATTACAGGGAGAAAAAGGCAAAGAGCCAGCCCGACGTGTCGGATATCGAAAAGCAGCGTGACGATGCGCTGAAAAGGGTTGCCGAGATGGAGAACATGGACTACTTAAGGTCCAAAGGCGTGAAGCAGGAGGACCTTGACTATGTCCTTTTCAAGGCCGGTAAAAACGTGGATGACAAGACCGATTTCAAGAAAGCGGCTGACGCTTTCCTGAAAGGGAACCCCCGTTACACCGGCAGGGGCTACACGGTTGTTTCCACGGGAAAGCCGGACGGCGGGACCGGAACGGGACAGACACCACATGGATCCATTAACGCGGCAATCCGTGCCGCACTGGGAAAATAGGGAAAGGAGAAAACGGGAATGAACAGGAACAGGAGACATTTTAATTTACAGGCCTTTACGGGGGGCACCGGCATTGCCCGGACGGATGCGGAAGCACTGATCCCGGTACAGGAAAGCCATGAGATTATCCAGGGCGTGGTGGAGCAGTCCGCCGTGCTGCAGCGGGGGAAAAGGCTGGCCAACATGACCTCGGCGCAGTCAAGCATGCCAGTGCTGGATATGCTCCCGCTGGCATATTTCGTTAACGGGGAAGGCGGGTCCGCACGGAAACGGATTACCGAGATGGCATGGGGCAAAAAGAAGATTTACGCGGAAGAAATCGCGGTCATCGTGCCGGTTCCCGAAGCGGTGGTTGATGATGCGGACTATGACATTTGGGGTGAAGTCCGCCCCCGGCTGGTGGAAGCCTTCGGGCAGAAGATTGACGGCGCCATTTTATTCGGCGAGGACAAGCCGGAAAAATGGCGTGAGGATGTCGTGGCCACGGCCACGAAGGCAGGGGCGTCCGTAACACTGGGGGCCGACCTGTACAAATCCATCCTGGGCGAGGACGGCGTCATTGCGAAGGTTGAGGAAAGCGGGTATTTCGTAAACGGGCACATGGCGGACATTACCATGCGTGCAAAACTGCGCGGCCTGCAGGACACCACCGGACAGCCGGTGTTTAAGTCCGACATGCAGGGCGGCACGGTATACACGCTGGACGGTTCCCCGATGAGCTTCCCACGCAACGGGGCTTTCGACAGGGGCAGGGCACTGATGATCAGCGGGGATTTTTCCCAACTGGTATACAGCATCCGCCAGGACATCACCTTTAAGCTGTTTGACCAGGGTATCATCCAAAACCCCGACACGGGTGAGATCATGTACAACCTGATGCAGAACGACATGGTGGCGCTGCGTGCCGTCATGCGGCTTGGCTGGGAAATCCCGAACCCCATCAATGCCATGGTGAAGGACAAGACAAAGCGCTGCCCGTTTGCGGTACTGACGGCGGCGAAGGCAAACACCGGGGCATAAGGGGGCGGTCTGTCATGCATGCGGATTATTCTTATTACACGGGGGAGTACGGCGGTACCGTAATCCCTTCCGGGGAGGACTTCCTGCGTGCCGCACGGGAGGCGGAGGCATACATCCGGTATCTGACATGCCTGAACGGTGACATTTTCGCGGACACGGCACGGGCGGATGCCATAAAGGACACCGTCTGTGCCGCCGCGGAGGCCTACCATGCGGCGGCCAGGGAAACGGCGGAAGGCGGGAACATAAAATCGGAAAGCAAGGACGGCCTTTCCGTGTCCTTTGTGGTGGCACGGAAAGACGGGGAAACGGCGGATGATTATGCCAAACGCTGCATGTACCGGGTAATCCGGATCCGGCTGCTCCCCACCGGCTGGCTTTCACGGAAAGCGGGGTGCGGGCATGTACACGAATGCGGATGCCGTGACTGTCTTTAACGGCAGGGCGGACAGGGAAACGCGGAGGAAAATCTTCATCCCCACGGTGCTCCGCGGGGTATCCTGCGTGGGGGCAAAGGGAAGCACGGTGGCGGATAACGGGGTATGGAGCAGTGACGTCCAGTATAAAATCAGGATACCGCTGGATGCCGCCGTCCAAAATGGCCGGGAATACATGCGGGACCTGGATTATGCGGGACTGTGCAATGAAGAAGCCGCAAAATACTGGACAGTCCAAAAGGGTGACCTGGCTGTCCGGGGTGAATATGCCGGCGGGGATTCCCTGCTGCATGAGGATGAAATAGCCGCATACGCAAGGGAACGCGGGCTTGACCTGATCCGTGTCACGGAGTACGCCGACAACACGGCGGGGGGAAGCCCTTACCTGAAACACTGGCGGATAGGGGGGAAATAATGGCAGGGGTACACAGGATAGACACGCCAAGGGGGAGCATCATACGGACGGGGGAAACAACCTGCCGGTTGGTATGGAATTCCGGTTTCGGGCAGGAAAGGACGGCCATGTTCAACCGGAAACAGGAAATTGTTGACAGTGAAGTCCTGCGGTACTGTTCGCCGCTGGTGCCACTCCGGACCGGAATGCTGGAAAAATCGGGGACGCTGGGAACGGTAATGGGAAGCGGCGAGGTAAAATACATAGCGCCGTATGCGCGGTTCCAGTATTACCAAACAGCCCAATCCCGGTCATATGATACACGCCGGGGCGCTAAGTGGTTTGAGAGGATGAAAACAGCCCATAAGGGGGATATCCAAAGGGCTGCGGAAAGGGGGTAGGCGGATTTGGTTTCATCAATCATTGAAGGGCTGACAGATTATTTTTTACGGTGCCCCCTCCTGAAGGACGGGGTTTTCCGTGTGGACGCGCTGGGGAGCGAACCGGTGGAATATGCCCTTTCAACGGAAGTAACGTCCCCGGTCATACAGACATACGTTGACGGTTCCAGTATCCGGCAGTACCGGTTTAATTTCAACAGCCGTGAAGCCTATTCCATGGACAGGATACTGGCAATACAGAATGAAAGTTTTTATGAGGATTTCTGCAACTGGGTGGAAGGACAGGGCGTGGCCGGGAACCTCCCCGAAATGCCGGAGGGGTGCGAGGCACAGGCCCTTACCGTCCTGACGCCGGGATTTATGCTGGACGCAACGATGGAAAATGCTTTCTACCAGGTCCAGCTTCAACTGCAATATTTTAAGGAGGCACCGAAAAATGGACAATTTTAATTTACAGCTTTTTACGGGCGGGAGGAGCGCGCTGATCCGCAACCAGATAGCGGACTACCTGGAAGTGAACGGAAAGATGGAACTGTGCGGGATCGGTTTCACCAAGCTGGACGAGAGTCCGGGCGCACAGAGTGATTCCACGACCTACATTAACGAGGTAACCTCATCTGCCGACATCATCGGGTACGAAACGGAATTTTCCTACGAATTTGATGCGGTACCCTCGCAGAAGGCACTGTATGCGCTGTGGAAGGATGGGCGCAACCACCATACCGGTGCGGATGCCCAGCACACATACGTGCGCGTGGATCTGTTTAACCCCGTCGGTGCAAGGACGGGGGAAAAGGCGGAATATACCGCACGGCAGTTCACCGTGTCGAATGAGGTCAGTGACTTCACGGGGGGCGGCGGGGAGAAGATCAGTGCGTCGGGCACGCTCCATGCCGTGGGCGATCCCGTTTTCGGGAAATTCGATACCGTGTCCATGACGTTCACGGAGGGGGATTTCAAGGGAAAATATGACCTGGACACGGAAGAAGAACCCGTGGCGCCCACGGAATGACACGGTGACGGAAAGGATGGGATGGAATGGACATGGAAATCAACGGGGTAACGCTGCAGGCTGATTTTATGGACGCGGATTTCATGGAAGCGTTTGAACCCGCAATCGACAGGCTCCGGCAGGAAATGGGGAGAATGGGAAAACAGGGAACCGGGAAAAGCGTGGCGGCAGGGTACCGGGAACTGAATGAAACCGTGGAGGGTTTTTTTGATGACGTTTGGGAACCGGGCACGTCCGGACGCATTTTCGGCGGAAGCCGGAACGTCATGGTGCACCTGGAAGCCGTTGCCCGGATTAATGACGCATACCAGGCGGAGAGAAAGCAGTTCCGGGAGTTTTCCGGCAGGTACGCACAGGGGACGCAGGGCGGTTCCGGGCCGGTGCAGGGATACGGCAGAAAGCATAACCGGAAGGGCGGTCCCGCATGAACATCCTGGCGGATGACCTCCCTTACAGCGTCACGCTGGCAGGCACGGAGGTACCCATATCCACGGATTACCGTACGGGCATCCGGTTTGAACGGACCCTTGCCGATGTGTCCGTGCCGGAAGATGAAAAGCTGTTTTCCGTTCTCCGCATGTATTACGGGGACGGCATTTTCCCATTGCTGGCAGACATGGACACGGTACGGGAGGCGCTGGACGCCGTCATGCGGTTTTACCGGTGCGGCTCGGACGTGACAGCGGAAACGGAACCGGAGGAGGGGGCATCCGGGAAGGGACCGGCGTTTTCCTATGAACACGATGCCGGTTACATTTATGCCGCATTCATGGAAACATACGGGATTGACCTGGCACGGGACCGGCTCCACTGGTGGCAGTTCCGTGCCCTGTTCCTGGGATCGCCGGAAACGGTGATGTTCTGTAAAATCATGGCGTACCGTACCATGGAAATACCGGCGAAAATGTCAAAGGAGAAGAAAAAGTTTTACCGGCGGATGAAACGGGTTTACGGGCTGCCCGAAGCCGCGGGTAAAACGGACGCGGTAAAGGAAATGGAAGCCATCCTTGCGGAAGGGGGCGACATTTCGCACTTATTGTAAGCGGGGGTTTAGTAAATGGCAGGCAATGACGGGACATTAAAATTTGATACAAGGATAGACGGTTCGGGGTTCCAAAAGGGACTGGACCACATCGGCAGCGCCGCACAGAAAGGGCTGTCGGCAACGGCAAAGGTTTTGGGGGGCGCCGCGGCGGGGGTTACCGCGCTTGCGGGCGCCGCCATTAAGGTCGGTTCGGATTTCGAGGCCGGGATGTCGCAGGTGCAGGCAATCGCGGGAACGGTAGCGGATAAAGACCTGCCGGGAATTATCCGGACGGCAAAAGAAATGGGGCTTTCTTTTGAGGAAGGCGCCAATACAACGGAAACGGCAATGAACATCCTGTCGGCAAAAGCCAAGGAGATGGGGGCTTCCACTAAATTCAGTGCTACTGAATCGGCGGAAGCCCTTAATTACATGGCAATGGCGGGCTGGAAGACGGAAGACATGCTTAAGGGTATTGAGGGTATCATGAACCTTGCCGCCGCATCAGGGGAAGACCTTGCCGCAACTTCCGACATTGTGACGGATGCATTAACAGCGTTCGGTATGTCAGCGTCAGATTCAACACACTTTGCCGACATACTGGCAGCCGCTTCCAGTAATGCAAACACCAATGTCGGCATGATGGGCGAAACATTTAAGTACGTCGCACCTGTGGCCGGTGCGCTGGGATATTCCGCGGAAGATACGGCGCTGGCCATCGGATTAATGGCGAACAGCGGCATTAAGGCATCCCAGGCCGGCACTGCCCTCCGTTCCATGCTTACGCGGCTTGCGAAGCCGACAAAGGAATCCGAAACCGCCATGAAGGAACTCGGGATAACCCTTGATGACGGCGAGGGTAACATGAAGTCGTTCAAGGAAATCATGAATGACCTGCGTTCCGGTTTCGGTGAGCTAATGATCCCGCAGGATGAATTTAATGAACGGCTGGCGTCACTGAATTCCCGGCTTGCGGACGGGACCCTTACGCAAAAGAAATATGATGCGGAAGTCCAACGCCTGATCGGGCTGGCATATGGCGCGGAAGGCGCGGAAAAGGCCAAATATGCCGCCATGCTGGCAGGGCAGGAGGCCATGTCGGGGCTGCTGGCAATCGTTAATGCATCGGATGAGGACTTCGAAAAGCTGTCCGGCGCCATCATGAACTGCACCGGCTCGGCGGAGGAAATGGCGGCAATCATGCAGGACAACCTGCAGGGGCAGTTGGTAATCCTGCAGTCCGGGCTTGAAGGGCTGGGCGTTGCCCTGTATGAAACCATGCAGGACACGGCAAAGGACGTGGTGAAGGAAGCACAGGGGATGGTGCAGCAGCTTAAGGACGCCTTTGACACGGGGGGTTTTGAGGGACTGGTCGGTTCTGTTGGGAACGTACTGGCGCAGATTGTCCAAAGGATAGCGGAAGCGGCCCCGGCGGTCATTGAAGCCGCCGTCAGTCTGGTCACGTCATTTTGTGACGGCCTGAAAAGCGCGCCGGGAATCGGGGAATCGGGCGCAAGCCTGATCACGTCACTTGTCACCGGCCTTTTTTCCTGTGTAGGCGAGATATGGACAACGGCCATAGTCCTGATCGGCAAACTGGCGGAAGGGATTGCCGAAGGTGCGCCGCAGATGGTCCAGGCTGCTTCCACGGCTGTCACTGACATTGTGGAATGCATAGCCGACGGGCTTCCGGATTTCCTGCAGGCAGGGGGAACCATAATTACGGCTTTGGCGGAAGGTGTTGCGGGCATGCTTCCGGTGCTGGCGGGACGTGCGGTTAACATTGCGTCAACCCTGTTTGATACCCTGATGTCCGCACTGCCGCAGGCGGCTGCCGCGGGGGCGGGTTTACTGGACCGGCTCGCGGAAGGAATTGCGGCCAACCTGCCCCGTTTAATCCCAACGGCCATGCAGGCCCTTGTGGAATTTTCCGGCTCCCTGCGTGAAAATATCGGCCTGCTGGTTGATGCCGGATTGAACCTGGTTATGACACTGGCGCAGTCCCTGATTGACGGCATACCGGTTTTCATCGAAATGGTTCCCGCCATTATAACCAACATAGCCGGGATAATTAATGACAATGCGCCGAAATTACTGGCCGCTGGGATAGAGTTGATCGGAAACCTGGCAATGGGGCTGATAAAGGCGGTTCCAACCTTGGTTTCCAATATCCCGCAGATTATACAGGCCGTTGTTTCCGTATTCACGGCTTTTAACTGGCTGGCGCTTGGTAAGAACATCATAACCGCCATTGCGAACGGGGTAAAAAGTTTTGTGGCAGCCATACCAAATGCAGTACATCATATCCCGGATCTGCTGAAGGGTATTTTTAACAAAGCGGTGAGCCTGATACGCGGCATTAACTGGCGTACGCTGGGAACGGATATCATTAATTTCATGGTAAACGGTATTAAGTCCCTGCTTACGGCGATCCCGAACCTTCTGAAATCCATAGGCGGCATGGCGGTTAATTTCTTCAAAAGCATAGACTGGCTTGACCTTGGGATAAACGTCATTAAGGGGCTGGTTGCCGGGATTACCGGTGCGCTGGACGGATTATGGGATGCCCTTGGGGGACTGTGTTCCGGTATGCTGGACAGCATCAAGGGATTTTTCGGGATACACAGCCCGTCGACCGTAATGGCGGAGCAGGGGGACTTCCTGGTACAGGGGCTTGTAAACGGCATCGCCGGCATGCCCGCAGAACTGGCCGCATACCTGGACGAGACAGTCCAAAAGGTAATGGCATGGGGCCAGCAGATGCTTGGCAATGCGCAGGCCATAATGCGGAACGTGGTAAACACCGCCGTAAAACTGATTGCACAGCTCCCCGGTAAAATATGGACATGGCTGGTAAACGTGGTCACAAAGGTGGTCCAGTGGGGACAGCAGATGATGGCCACGGCATCCAATGCCATACAGAACATGATTTCCAGCATCATTTCCCTGCTGTCACAACTGCCCGGTAAGGTATGGACATGGCTTGCCAATGTAATCGCGAAGGCGGTGGAATGGGGCAGGCAGATGCTGGACAACGCGCGGACGGCAATCGGCAGCATGGTTTCCGCCGTCATTTCCCTTCTGTCGGAACTGCCCGGAAAAGTGGCCGCAAAGCTGTCGGACGTACTGGCAAGGGTTGCGGAATGGTGCAGTGACATGATACGGAAAGGCGCGGAGGCGGCACGCGGCCTGTTCGATGCGGTCGTGGACGGCATCAGCGGCCTGCCGGATAAAATGGCGGAAGTGGGAAGCAATATCATTACCGGCATATGGAACGGCATTTCAGGCGGCTGGGAGTGGTTAAAGGGCAAGGTTGCGGACGTGGCCAACAGCCTGCTGGACAGCGCAAAGGGTGCGCTCGGGATAAATTCCCCGTCAAGGGCATTCCGTGATGAATTCGGGAAATGGCTGATGCCGGGAACCATGGAGGGCGTAAGGAAGTCCATGCCGGGGACACTGCGGGAAATGCGGGAACAGGCGGGGGAACTGCTGGCGGCCATGCAGGGCACGGTGGCCGCATCCATGGGGGAAGTCTCCCTGAATGCATCCGGCGCGGCCGGGGCGCTGGCACTGGCGTCCGCGGGCACGGTCGTGTATAACGACAACCGCATGGAACAGGAGAACAATTACCATGTGCCGGTGGCGACACCGGCGGAGACAAACCGGGCGCAGAGGGAAGCGTTCCGGAAATTTGCCGGGGGTGTGAAGTAATGACGGTAAACACGCTGAAAATCGAACTTGCCTGCAACGGCAGGACGCTGGAAATGGGACCGGGCGCGGATTTGGACATTACCGCGGTATCGGGGCTGGAATCCTCGGAGCTGGGGATAAGCACGTCCGACAATGCGCTGGTGGACGGGGTATCGGTGGACGGTAAAAAAATCGGCGCCCGCGCCATACACATCGAAGCAAAGTTCCGCAGCGGGCGCAATAACCCGGAAAACCGTGCGGCGGTCATCAGGTTTTTTAACCCGAAATACACGGGGAAAGCCTTAATCACCAACATGGGGATTTCCCGGAACATCACCTATGAACTGGAAGGGTGGACGTTTGCGGAACAGCGTAACCTGGATACAAGGCTTGGGATTATCGCCGACCTGATGTGCCCGGACCCGTACATGCTGAATGTCGACAACTTCGGGAAAAACATGGCGCACTACACGGAACAGTTCCATTTCCCGTGGCACAGCCTTGCACGGCGCGCCCAAAATAAAAAGGATTACCCGGAAAGGGCAAGGGGGCTGATGCTGGGCGGCATGATTACGGGGTACCGGACGCTCCATAAGGAAGTGGTGCTTTCCAATGACGGGGACGTGCCCACGGGCGTGCAGATCCAGTTCGTGGCCAAACGGGGCGCCGTGCGCAACCCGAAAATCACCAATACGGGTACCGGGCAGTTCATGCGGGTGGTATGCGGGCTGGAGCAGGGGGACGTCCTGCTTGTTGACACGGACCCGCGCCACCAGGTGGTGGAACTGAACGGGTCAAATTATTACCACCACATTGACCGGAAATCGGACCCCTTCCAACTGGAGGTCGGGGACAATTACCTTGAATATGATGCGGATGAAAATTATACGAATCTGGACGTGAACCTGTATTACCGTCCGAAATACCTGGGGGTGTGACATGCAGTTCATTATATTTGACGGGGATTTCCAAACCATGGGTTCCATAGGGGTATTCAATACCCTGCTGTGGTACCGCCGCTATTACAGTCCGGGGATTTTCGAGCTCCATGTCCCCGCGGAATACTTTGACCTGGTAAACAGGGGACGGTACCTTTACCGGAACGACCGCACGGAACTCGGGGTCATCCGGGAAGTGAATTTCATGCGCGGGGAAAAAGGGGAGAAGACGGCATACTGCAAGGGGTATTTTGCGGAGCACCTGCTGGACAGCAACGTGCTTTTCCCGGCGTTTAACCAGACCGGGACCCCCGAGACGCTGGCGCGTTCCGTGGTCAGCCGTTATGTCATAAACCCGGCGGATGCGGGAAGGAAAATCCGCGGCATCCGGCTCGGGCGGGCGCGGGGCGGGGGCAGTCCCATAACCCTGCAGAATACGGGGGACCATGTGGGGACCCGCCTGTACGACATGCTGAAAACACAGGAAATGTCGCAGCGCCTTGTTTTCGACTACCTGGAAAACACGCTGTCCTATGAGGTGTGGAAGGGGCTCGACCGGAGGGATTCACAGACGGAAAACAGTTGGGCGGTCTTTTCCGACCATTTCCGAAACATTAAAAACGCGCAGTATGACCGCGACACGTCGGACTGCAGGAACTTCGCGTACGTGGCGGGGGAAGGGGAAGGCGCGGAACGGAAGGTGGTGGAGGTGGACGTCCGGCAGGGACCCGGGGAGGAGCGCAGGGAACTGTGGGTGGACGCACGGGACCTGCAGCAGCATTCCGACACGGTAAACTACACGGATGCACAGTACCGGGACCTGCTGTTCCAGCGCGGGCTTGAAAAGCTGTCCGATTATGCCGCCGTGGAAAAGGTGGACAGTGACATTGACCCGGCCGCAAACCTTGCCTACGGCACGGATTTTGACCTGGGCGACCTGTGCACCTACCGGTACAGCGACGTGGACATGGAGTGTTCCAAGCGGATCACGGAAATCCAGGAAGTGCTGGAGGGTTCAAAGAGGACACTAAGCGTCATCTTCGGGAATGACGGCGCGACGGATTTTAAGAAGATAATCAGGAAGGAGACGACATAGGGATGGCGTTAAGGTACGGGTATTTTGATTCGGAAATCACGGGCGTGGACGATGAGGGGATGCCGGTTTTTGACCGGGCGGAAACCTCCGACCTGTTTGCACTGCTGTTTGCAAGCCTTGTAAGCGACGGGGTGCTTGCGCAGCCGGGAAACTGTTTCCGGGTGCTGGGGGCGGGCAGCGGCATGGCGGTGGACGTGCAGCCGGGTTTCGGCATGGTGAGGGGGCATTTTGCCTATGACAGTGAGGTGAACCGGCTGGCCGTGGAACCGGCGCCGCAGAAATACGGCAGGGTAGACCGGGTGGTACTGCGGTGCAATTACCTGGACCGCATGGTCGAAATCGTGGTAAAGAAGGGCACGGAAGCCGCAAGGCCGGTTCCGCCCGCGCTGGTGCGCCCGAACGCGGGCGATTATTATGAACTGTGCCTTGCCAACATACGGCTGGCCGCCGGACAGAAAAACATCACGCAGAGCAGCATCACGGACACACGGGCGGACAGTTCCGTGTGCGGCTATATCACGCAGATGATCGACCACCTGGACACGGACGTCTTTTTTGCGCAGTTGAACAAATTTTACGATGAATTCGTGGATAAATCCGAAACCAGTTATGCACAGTTCGTGCAGATGGCGCAGGATGCCTATAAGGCTTTCAGTGAGGACATCACGGCATACCTTGCCGCGCTGAAAAAGGACAGTACGGATGCGTACAACGGCCTGATCGACCTCATGAACAACTTTTACAACAGCCTGTCGGCAAAGGGGAAGGAGCTCCATGACAGGTACAGTGAGGAAATTGCCGCCTACGTGGACCGGCTGGAGGAAAAGGGCAGTTCCGACCTTGCCGCAATCACGCAGCAGCTTTTGGATTTCCGTAACACGAACGAAGCGGAGTTCCTGGCATGGTTTGAACGGATAAAGGGGATGCTGGGGTCGGACCCGGCAGGGAACCTGCAGAACGGTCTTGACGGGCTGGCGGGGCGTTTGGAAGACCTGGAGGAAATGCTGTTTACCGGCATGGTGCGGATGAAACTGGAAACGGGGCAGGGCGATTATGTCACGGACTGCCTTGGGAACCCCATACTGGAAGGGCATCCCATCTGCAGGTGCGGGAAATAAAATGATATCAGGAGGACATGGAAATGAACCAAGGGAAAAAAATAACGGAACTGGAAAAGGCCGCATCCGTCCCGGACGGAAGCAGTTACATCGTGGAAATGGGGGACGGGACGGGTACCAAGCGGGTACTGCATGAGGACATGGTAAAATCCGTGGGCAGTTCCCTCCCGCTGGGCGAAACGGCGGAACTGGAGACACGGAACAGGGATAATTTTGTCGGCGCAATAAACGAGCTTGTCCAGAAAATGGCACTGGTGGGGATAGCGTATAAGGGTGCGTATGACCCGGAAGCGGAATATGAACGCCTGGACGCGGTTTTTTACGAGGGAAGCACGTTTGTGGCCATGAAGGACGGACCGGAAGGACCGCCGACGGCTGACGTGGCAAACTGGCAATACCTTGCAAAAGGTTTTATGGAGGGGTACCTGCTGGCGAAATCACAGCTTGTCAACAACCTGCTGGCAACGGAACCGGGAAACCCGCTGGACGCGGTGCAGGGGAAGGCACTGGCGGACATGATTAGTGGGATAAACGGCAATTTATCTCATGTCGGCATGATTATACATAGTACAACACTAAATACAGAAGCAAAAGTTATCGCTGTGTATGGGGGCACAAAATGGCTTAAAATTGAAGGAAGATTTCTGCTCGGGGCATCCAGCACATATAAGGCAAATGCAACCGGAGGCGAGGCAAAACACACATTAACCGCCGCAGAAATGCCAAGCCACAGACATACGATAAGGGCGGATACATCCTTTCATCCGGCATCCGGGGGAAGCAGTGAGCAGGCATGGGCGGTGAATGCCAATTCTGTAGATACTACCCCGGCTGATGAGACTGCCGGTGGAGGCGGTGCGCATAACAATATGCCGCCTTACAAAGCAGTATACATTTGGGAAAGATCAGCTTAATTATATAAATCATACCGGAATCTTCATTAGGTATACCTCCGCCTTTGTGTTTAAAAAACTGGCTGCATTTTCAGAGTTCGCATAGACCAGCCTGATATAACTGCTTGCAATTTGACTGCATATTAAAGCATTTTCGTAATAAGTACTGTTTCCTGTATGAAGGCACCTGGTTTTTAATACAATTGTATTTTTGTAATTCCAGCTACTATCCGGAGGAGGGCAGAATGTTGATTCAGACGCAGTTGCCGCAGTGGTTACCCTCCGTATCGCAAATTCAGGTAAATTGCCGTTTATCCCACCAGTAACTAAAAACACCACGCAAACAGGAAAGGAAGAATTATATGGAAAAGGATACTTTAGTGTTAAAGGATGGCACGGTAATGGAACTGGAGACAGGGGCGAGCCTGGGTGACGCCAAGGTACTGTTTCCGGACAAGGCGGCATTCCTTGCGGGATGGGACAGGCTGTCGGAAGACAATTTATCGGAAGTGCAGGTGAAAAACGGTGCCGGGCTGGCCGTCGGAAGATATAAGGGGCTTTTGCTGGTAAATGAAACATCTTCCGTACAGGCGGACGGAACCGTCCTCACATCCTTCTGCTTCAGGGAAAAGGATGCCATGGAAAAAAGGATGGACGCCATCGAAGCGGGACAGGGGGTACAGGATGCGGCGCTGGGTGAAATGGCGGAGGAACTGACCAACACACAGATGGCACTGACGGAGGCATACGAAATGATGGGAAATGCGGAATAACGGGGCAGCCGGTGGGTGGTTGAAAAGGATCCTGCCGGAAGTCCTGTTTTATTTCATACAGGGAAAGGGGGTGGAGGACATGGCAACCGTATATGCACTGCTGATCATCAAGGGCAAGAAAGCCTACACTGATGTTCCGGCAAAACTTAAGGCACAGGTCAGGGAAATCCTGTATGACATGGAAGTTCCCGAACTGGCCGCGGAATAGGACATAACAGCCAAGGGCATACGTTAAGGCATCCGTATGGCGCCATATGCGCGTCAGGCGGGTGCCTTTTCAGTGTGCGGAAAGGACGGAAAAATGAAAATGAAACTGTTAACTTTAATAGGCGTGATTGGAAGCGGAATTGCTTCCCTGTTTGGCGGCTGGGATGCCGCACTTGTCACGTTGCTTATTTTCATGGGGATCGATTATGTTACCGGCCTGACCGTTGCCGGTGTCTTCCATAAATCGGAAAAAACGGAAAACGGCGCGCTGGAAAGCCGTGCCGGATGGAAGGGGCTGTGCAGGAAAGGCGTGACGCTGCTTGTCGTGCTGGTGGCATGCAGGCTGGATTTGGTCATGGGTTCCAGCTTTATCAGGGATGCCGTGGTCATTGCCTTTATTGCGAATGAAACCATATCCATTATTGAGAATGCGGGGCTGATGGGAATCCCAATTCCCGCGGTCATTACCAAGGCCATTGAGGTACTGAAAAACAGGGCGGAAGCGGAAAGGGGACAGGAATGAACGAAAAACGGATTTATGATTTCTTTGCCGCCAGGGGGATGTCCCCCTGCGGCATTTACGGGCTGATGGGGAACCTGGTGGACGAAAGCGGGCTGAACCCGAGGAACCTGCAGAACACTTATGAAAGGAAACTGGGGTACACGGACGATTCCTATACGGAAGCGGTGGATTCCGGGCAGTACGGGAATTTCGTCCGGGATGCCGCGGGGTACGGGCTTGCACAGTGGACTTACCATACGAGGAAGGAAAACCTGTTAAACTTTGCCCGGAAACGCGGGACGTCGGTGGGGGACCTGGATACGCAGCTTGCATTCATGTACGGGGAACTGCAGGGATACCCAAAGGTGTTTAAGGCCCTGATGTCGGCGGTATCGGTGCGGGAGGCATCGGATACCGTCCTGACAAAGTACGAAAGACCGGCAGACCAGTCGGAAGGGGCAAGGCGGCGGAGGGCGCGTTACGGTGAGGAAATACGTTCCCTTCTTACGGGCGGGGGAAAGAAGGAGGAACCCGCCGTGACGGAGTGGGAGGCAAGGCAGAAAGTCGTATCGGCGGCGGTCGGATGGTACGGGCGGAAGGAAGCCGACGGTTCCCACCGCGCCATTATAGACATTTACAACGGCCATGCCCCGCTTGCAAACGGGTACCGGGTAAAATATACGGATTCCTGGTGTGCCGCTTTTGCTTCGGCGGCGGCCATTGCGGCAGGCTGTACGGACATCATTCCGACGGAATGCAGTTGCGGCCGGATGATCGGGCTTTTCCAAAAAGCGGGGCGCTGGGTGGAGGATGATGACCATGTCCCGTCCGCCGGGGACTATATCTTTTATGACTGGGACGACAAGGGCACCGGTGACTGTACCGGCTGGCCGGAGCATGTGGGCATTGTGGTATCCGTCTGCGGCAATACGGTCAGGGTCATCGAGGGCAATAAGGATGATGCCGTGGGATACCGGGAAATGGCGGTAAACGGGCGTTATATCAGAGGGTATGGAAGCCCGGATTACGCGGCAAAAGCCGTAAGGGTTTGAATTAGCTGTAAGAATATATTATAATGGTATTATCGGATGGGGCAAGTAAATCTGATAAAGAACGGAGGAAAGGATATGGCAGAGGTTATGACTGATAAACAGATGCAATTTATAGCATGGCTGATAACAACGGCAACGGACAAATGCCAAACAATGGATGAAGTAAGGGAAATGAATAAAGAAATCCGCAAACACTCAGCCGGATTAAAGGAAGAAACAGAGGAACGGAAAAACGATGAATAATACAAAGGGAGCGGAACTTGCCACCGCTCCCTTTCTCCCTTTATTTTCTAATATTATAACCCCGTATGGTATATTGCAGATATAGATAAACCATATGCATGGGATTCGGCTGCAATGCCGCAGGCGTGGTGGGATGCCGCATCATTGATT
>CANTGP010000001.1 GCA_947653315.1 uncultured Lachnospiraceae bacterium | reverse complement strand
GGACTTTTGGAACAGGCGGGGATGGAGCATGTCTGCCTCCATACGCAGTGGGATCAAATGGAAAAGGAAATCCCGCGGCTGCGTAAGGAGCTGGAACGGGCGGGATGCGGGAAACTGCTTGTGGATTCTTACCGGGTGGATGCCGCATATTTTGCCGGATTGGCGGATTTGTGCAGGCTGGCGTATATTGACGATTGTTTTGAAGACGTTTATCCGGTAAATCTTCTGATTAATTATAATGCATACCATGTGCGGTTTCCTTATCGGGAAACTTACGGGGAACGGTATGGGGAAAAGACAAGGCTGCTGCTTGGGACTTCCTATGTGCCGCTGCGGCAGGAATTTTGGGAGCGGGGAGCCGGGGAGACGCCGGAGGAAGCCTTTCATGTCTTATTGTCTTCCGGCGGCGGAGACCGCCACAATGCCCTTGCGGGAATCCTGGAAGAAGCGGTAAAGGATGGGGAACTGTCACAGACCGTGTTTCATGTGGTAGTCGGGAAATTCCACGGCCATGCCGGGGAATTGGAAGACTTGGCAGGGCGTTATCCCGGAATCCTCCTGCACCGGGAGGTCAGCGACATGGCGGGGCTGATGCGCCGGTGCGATGCGGCGGTTTCGGCAGCGGGGACGATGCTGTTTGAATTAAGCGCCATGCAGGTACCCGCCGTTTTCTTTGTCAGTGCGGATAACCAGCAGTATGACAGCAGTTTTTTCGCGGAAGAGGAACGGATGCTGTTTGCGGGGGATATCCGGACGGACCAGCAGGGATGTATCGGAAATATCCTGAAAAACCTGAAAAAACTGCAGTCGGATACCGGTTTGCGGCAGCGTATGAAAGAGGCGCTGCATCGGGTAACGGACGGCAGGGGGGCATTACGGATTGCGCAGGCAATCCTGGAACTTTAGAGCGTAAAAGGAGGAGTTACGGAGCATGGATACGATTGCAATCATCACGGCAAGGGGGAACAGTAAGAGGATACCGGGTAAGAACAAGAGGGATTTCCTCGGAAAGCCCATTATCTGTTATTCCATAGAGGCGGCGCTTTCTTCCGGTTTGTTTGGGGAAGTCATGGTTTCCACGGACGATAGGGAGATTGCCCGGATTGCCAAAGAAGCGGGGGCGTCGGTGCCGTTTCTGCGCAGCGATGCCGCTTCCGATGATTACGCTACCACGGACGACGTGCTGATGGAAGTGCTGGGGGAATATGAAAAGCGCGGCAGGAAGTTTGACTACATGGCGTGTATTTACCCTACCGCGCCTTTTGTCACGGCGGAAAAATTGAAGACGGCGATGGAACTGCTGCGCAGGGAGGATGCTTCGGGCGTGATGCCGGTGGTATCGTTTTCGTTTCCTCCCCAAAGGGGAATGGCGGTTAAGGACGGCAGGTTAAGGTATTGTTATCCGGAAAATGCCATGAAACGTTCCCAGGATTTGGAAACCGTTTACCATGACTGCGGACAGTTTTACTGTTATCATGTGGAGCGCTACCTTGCGTGCAGGGGAGACCTGCCGGACGGGTATGTCCCTTTGGTGGTATCCGAAATGGAGGTGCAGGACATCGATAACCTTTCGGACTGGAAAATCGCGGAAATCAAATACCGGATGATGCGGGAAGGGGAAAAATAAGAAAAAACGGAAAGCGGAAAGGAAGGCAAAATGGAAAAAAGGATAAAAATAGGGAACCGGTATCTTGGCGAAGGGGAAAAGACGTTTATCGTGGCGGAAGTGTCCGCCAACCATCTGCAGGATTACCGCCGTGCGGAAGCGGTCATCCGTGCGGCAAAGGAGGCGGGTGCGGATGCGGTGAAACTGCAGACTTATACGCCGGATACGATTACGTTAAACTGTGACAATGAATATTTCCAGATTAAGCAGGGGACGATTTGGGACGGCACCACGTTTTATAAGCTGTATGAGGAAGCCTATACCCCCTGGGATTGGCAGCCGAAACTGATGAAACTGGCCAATGAGCTTGGTATGGAATGTTTTTCTTCGCCGTTTGACTTTTCGGCGGTGGATTTTATGGAAGAAATGAAGATGCCGGCTTATAAAATCGCCTCTTTTGAAATCCGGGATATTCCCCTAATCCGTAAGGTCGCGGCGCTGGGAAAACCCGTGATCATAGCCACCGGCATCGCATACCTGGAAGACATTGAGCGGGCGCTGCGGGTATGCGGGGAAGAAGGAAACGGGCAGGTCGTGCTGTTAAAATGTACGTCCACTTATCCGACGCCTTATGAGGATATGAATATTAAAGTTATTCCCAATATGGCGGAAGTGTTCGGCTGTCTGACAGGACTGTCCGACCACAGCATGGGAAGCTGTGTGGCGGTCGCCAGCGTGGCGCTGGGGGCTAAGATGGTGGAGAAGCATTTCACCCTGTCAAGGGCGGACGGGGGACCGGATGCGGCGTTTTCCATGGAGCCGGAGGAATTTAAGCGGATGGTGGACGAGATACGCACCGTGGAGAAAGCGTTGGGCGAAGTGACGTACCGGTTGACGGAACGGCAGGAAAAGAGCAGAGAGGAGGGCCGTTCCCTGTTCGTGGTGGAGGATGTGGCGGCGGGGGAAACCTTCACGGAGAAAAATATCCGCTCCATCCGTCCGGCGTTCGGCATGGCGCCCATGTATTACGGGGAAATCCTTGGAAAAACGGCAAGGACGGATATCCCCAAGGGGACGCCGCTTGGCTGGGAGCATGTGGAGTGAGAATAAGATGAAGAAGAAATTAATGATGCTTGGCGCCAGCGCTTTACAGGTACCGGCGATAAAAAAAGCGAAGGAAATGGGTTATGAAATCATTCTCGTGGATTATGACGAACATGCGGTCGGCTTTCCGTTAGCGGACGTAAAGCTGGTGGTCAGTACGCTGGACCAGGAGGAAGTGTACCGTCAGGCGTTAATCCATAAGCCCGATGTGGTGATGACATCCACCAGCGACGGTCCGGTGCGGACGGCGGCGTACGTGAATGAAAAGCTGGGGAAACAGCCGGATCTGTCTTATGCGGATTCCCTGTGCGCTACCGTCAAAAGCCATATGCGGAACCGGCTGCGGGAGCGGCAGGTACCCATACCGGAATATTATGCCGTATCGGATTTTGGGGAATTTAAGGAAGCCGTCGGCAAATTCTGCGGAAACTGTATCGTGAAGCCTGCGGACAATGCGGGAAGCCGCGGCGTGGTGCTGATGGAAAACGGGAAACGGGCAGGGGCGGAAGATCAAGGGGAACGTAAAGAAGATAAAGAATCAGGGGACATAAAAGAATTAAAGGAAATCTACGTATACAGCAAATCCCATTCCAGGAACGGAACGGTGATGGTAGAGGAATTTATGCGGGGACCGGAGGTCAGTGTGGAAGCGATGACCGTGGAAGGAAAAACGCGGATTATTGCCATTACCGATAAATATATTACGCCGCCCCCGTATTTTGTGGAGCTTGCCCACTGTGAGCCGAGTCGCTTGGATGAGGACGTACAGCAGCGCATCCGGCAGGTTGCCCTGCAGGCGGTGCAGGCGGTGGGGCTTAGAAACGGTCCTTCCCATACGGAGATTAAAGTGACGCCGGAGGGTCCCAAGGTGGTGGAACTGGCGGCGCGGTTAGGGGGCGATTTCATTACGTCCAGGCTGGTGCCGCTGTCCACGGGAGTGGATATGGTAGGCGCTTCCGTGGCGCTTGCCACGGGCGCGGAAGCGGATATCCGTCCGAAATGGAGCAAAGCGGCAGCCATTCACTTCCTTCCGGCAAAGGAAGGTATCATCCGCAGGATTTCCGTGGACGGGGAAATTTGGAAAGTAAAAGGGATTGAGGACGTGGTCATTGATAAAAAGGAGGGGGACGAAGTACACGGAACCAAATCCAGCAATGACCGTTTGGGATATATCATTACCAGTGCGGATACCCCGGAAGAAGCCATGGAAGCCGGGGAAAAGGCGATGGGGTTTTTGACGGTGGAATGGGAAGGCGGAGAAAATGAGGAGAGACATGAAGGATAGAATCTACGTCTGCCACACCTACTACCATGTATATGTGGCATGTTTAAAAGAACTGAACCTTCCGGAAAAGGACAGGGGAAACGCTTCGCTGGTCTTAAGCACCATGTCCAACGATTTCGGCGATTTGAAAAGCCGCGCCGAAGCCTGCGGATTGTTTGAAGCCGTCTATATGTTTGAGGAAAAGGAAGACGTGAATTTCCCGGAAGTGATGAAATACCACGCCGACAGGGAGAACCTGCTCCTGAATATGCTGGCGAGGATGAAATATACGAAATTGCTGGGAAAAATGCAGCAGCCTTATGTCCCGGTGGATTTTAAACAGTATAAGGACATTTATGTTTTCTGCGATTCCGACCCCATCGGTTATTATTTGAGCTATAAGAAAATCCGGTACCATGCGCTGGAGGACGGTTTGGACTGCATCAGCACTTACGATACGGCCCGGTATGACAACCGGGGGCATTTTAAGCTGAAAGCCTTTTTGGCATCCTTAAACCTGATTTTCATCCAAAACGGATGGGCGAAGTATTGTGTGGACATGGAGGTCAACGACCTGTCGGTGCTTCCGTATCCCTGTCCGAAATATATCGAGAAACCCAGAAAGGAACTGACGGAAGCGCTGGACCGGAAAGGGAAGGATATCCTGGTAAACCTGTTTATTGCCGATATGGAAGAAATCCAAAAAAAGCTGGAAAGGGGCGGAAAGAACAAAATCCTGCTGTTGACGGAACCGCTGTGCGCGCTGGATGTCAGGGAGCGGATTTTCCGCGACTGTATCGAGCAGTATGGCAGGATAGACGGGGAGGAATCCGTGGTTTTAATCAAACCCCATCCAAGGGATGTGCTGGATTACCGGAAAGTGTTCCCGGAAAATATTGTGCTGGACGGGAAATTTCCCATGGAGGTGCTTAATTATATCCCGGATTTACGGTTCCGGCGGGTCATATCGGTATTTACGGTGGTCCATGCCATCCGGTTTGCGGAGGAAATCGTTTATCTCGGGGAGGATTTTATGGATCGGTATGAAGCGCCTGAGATGCACCGGCAGAATGAACTGATTTAGAAAGCCGGGCGGCCGGGGGACAAACGGAAGCGTTGGAGAAAGCGGAAGGAGAACATACAGGAAATGGGTGACAGAGGAAACATATTATATTTGGTCGTTCCGTGCTATAACGAGGAAGACGTGCTGGAACATGCGGCACGGGTGATGCGGGAAAAAATGGGACGCTTGGTACGGGAGGGGAAAATCTCCCCGAAAAGTAAAATTATGTTTGTAAATGACGGAAGCAAAGACCGTACATGGAACATTATTTCCGGTTTGTGCAGGGAAGACGCCTTTTTTTCGGGGATTTGCTTTTCCAGGAACTACGGGCACCAAAGCGCGATTCTGTCAGGCATGTTGGAAGCGGCGAAACACGCGGACATGGCGGTGACCATCGATGCGGACTTACAGCAGGACATCGAAGCGCTGGACCGTTTTTTGGAATGTTACCAAAACGGTTGTGAAATCGTTTACGGTATCCGCAATAACCGGGATTCGGACGGATTTTTCAAAAAGCTGTCCGCGACTTCTTTTTATAAGCTGATGGGGATGCTTGGCTGCAATGTGATGGAGAACCATGCGGATTATCGGCTGTTATCCAAAGCCGCGCTGGAAGCGCTGACGGAATATAAGGAAGTCAACCTGTTTTTGCGGGGACTGATTCCCACCATGGGATTTCCTTCGGATGTGGTATACTTTGACGTGAAAAAGAGGGAAGCGGGGCATTCCAAGTATACGTTTAAGAAGATGGTGACACTGGCAATGGACGGCATTACGTCCATGAGTACCCGTCCCTTACGTATGATTACCGTACTGGGCTTTTTGGTCAGCGTATTCAGTATCGTGATGATTTTAATTTGTCTGGCGGACTGGCTGACCGGGAAAAACGTGCCGGGTTATACCACGACTTTGGTGGTATCGCTTCTGACGGGCGGACTGACTATTTTTTCCCTCGGGGTGGTGGGGGAATACGTGGGGAAAATATATATGGAAACGAAAGCGCGGCCGCGCTATATTATTGAAGCCATGATTTGGAAGGAGACGGAAGATTGAAAGCGATGGACATACATGCGGACGATTATGCCCTGTCGGCAGGAGCGTCGGAGGATATTTTAACCTGTATCCGTGCGGGCAGGCTGGACAGTATCAGTGTGCTCACCAATATGTCGTGTTACGGATTCTATGCGGGCCTTTATGCGGAAGAAAGGAAGTCCGGGGCATGGAAGAAGGATCCCCTGCTTACGGTGCACCTGAACTTTATGGAAGGCAGGGCACTGGCGGCGCGCGGGGAGGTCGCCGGACTGGTGGACGGACGGGGGTATTTTAACCTAAGCTGGGGAAAACTGCTCCTTTGGAGTTTCTGTCCGTGGAAGTACGCCAAAGCCAAAAAGGGACTGAAAGCGGAGATTAAGGCGCAGACCGCCGCTTTCTTAACATATTTTGGCGGGGAACAACCCCTGCGTTTTGACGGACACCAGCATACGCAGATGATTCCCATTGTATACCGTGCGCTTTTGGAAGCCATACGGGAGGAGGGATACCGGGTATCTTATATCCGCGTGACGAAAGAACCCATCCTGCCGTTTATCCGGGAAGCATCCCTTTGGAAAACATACCGTCCGGTGAATTGGGTGAAAAATTTGCTGCTCAATATCCTTTCGCCTGTGATGGAGCGCCGCGTAAGGAAAGTGACGGGGCAGAAACCCATGTTCCTGTGGGGGGTGCTGCTTAGCGGCAATATGGATGAAAAACGGGTATCCAAACTGTTCCCCGCCATGAAAAAACAGAGCGCGGAACGGGGAAGGACGCTGGAAATCCTGTTTCATCCGGGGTATTCCAAGCGGGAAGAAATGGGGGAGGAATTTGTCAGCGAAGACGCCAAACGCTTTTACTGTTCGGAGGGAAGGCGCAGGGAGTATGGCACGGTGATGAATGCAGAGATTGCATTTCCGCGCCCGAAGTGTTAGAATAAGACCTAAAGTTTGCGGAAAAACAGGAAAAAACAGGCAGGGGTAAGAACCAAGTGGGAAAGATTTTAAGGAAACTGAACGTTTTACTGGATAAAAAGCAAAAGAGGATTATGGTTTACCTCATATTCGTGATGCTGGTGGGTGCGGCATTGGAGCTTTTGGGGGTCGGGATGATCCTGGAAGCGGTGACGGTCATCACGGACCCGGATATTTTGGAGAAAAACGGGATGCTGGCGGAGGTATACGGCGCGCTTGGCATGGGGAGCATGACGGAGTTTTCCATGGTCCTTTTGGGGGCGTTAATAGTGGTGTACGCAGTGAAAAACGCTTACCTTTTTTTCCAGAATAAGATGCAGTTCCGGTTCGTGTACAGCAATCAGTTCGCCACTTCCAGGCGCATGATGATTAATTTCATGCAAAGACCGTATGAATATTACCTGAACGCGGATACTTCGGTGATCCAAAGAAGCATTACCTCGGATGTCAACAATATGTACGGCCTGATTTTAAGCCTTTTGCAGTTAGTCAGCGAAATGATTGTCTTTGTCTGCTTAACGGTGTTCTGCCTGTATAAAGATATCGTCATGACCATGACGGTGGCGGTGCTGTTAATTGTGGTGCTTGCCGTGATAAAATGCGTATTAAAGCCCATTATGCGCAAGGCGGGGGAGGAAAACCAGGATTATTACAGCGGATTGTATAAATGGATTGACCAGTCGGTCATGGGCATTAAGGAAATCAAGGTCGCCAACCGGGAAAGCTATTTTATTAACGAATACTGCAAATGCGGGGCGGGATATGTGAGCGCGGTGCAGCGGTACAACCTGTATAACGCGACGCCGCGTCTGCTAATCGAAACGGTGGCAATCGCCGGAATGATTCTGTACCTGATGTTCCGGCTGGCAGGGGGGACTCCGGTAACGGACATCATGCCCCAGCTTGTGACGCTGGCGGCTGCGGCGATGCGGCTGATTCCAAGCGCCAACCGCATTAACAATTACCTGACGTCCATTTCCTATTTCGAGCCGTTTTTTATGGGGGTTACGGACAACCTGCAGGAAGAAATCCGGGATAAGAGCGTGAATTATGACGAGGCGGCATACCGGGAGAAAAAGCAGGTGGAAAAACTTCCGGTGACGAAGGAAATCCTGTTAAAAGACATTACGTACCGGTATCCCAACAGCGATGTCCTGATTTTCGACCATGCCACCATGTGTATTCCGGTGGGGAAATCGGTGGGAATCGTGGGGACCTCCGGCGCGGGGAAGACGACGGTGGTGGATATCCTGCTCGGTCTTTTGCGCCTGCAGGGCGGAAGCATTTTGGCGGACGGCGTGGAAGTGCGGGAACATTATGAATCGTGGTTGAAAAATATCGGCTATATTCCGCAGTCCATTTTCATGATTGATTCCACCATACGCAAAAATGTGGCATTCGGCTGTGCGGATGAGGAAATTGACGACGGAAAAGTCTGGCAGGCATTGCGGGAAGCGCAGTTGGATGAATTTGTGCGGGGTCTGCCGGAGGGGCTGGATACGGGCATCGGGGAACGGGGCATCCGCATTTCCGGCGGGCAGAGACAGCGTATCGGTATTGCGAGGGCGTTGTATGAGGACCCGGAAGTGCTGGTGCTGGACGAGGCGACCTCGGCGCTGGACAACGAAACGGAGGCGGCAATCATGGATTCCATTAACCGTCTGCATGGGCGCAAGACGTTAATCATCATTGCCCACCGACTCCAAACCATAGAAAAATGCGACATGGTATACCGCGTGGAAGACGGGCAGGTAGCGAAGGTAAGAAGCTGTCCCTAAGAAACGAAGAAGCCGTTTCCAGAAACGTATTTGTATTTCCAAAATAAGGAGAATCCTATGATAAAGTTTGCAATAAATATGTATAAGAAGTACGAGGAAGCAGTGAATTATCTGTTTTTCGGGTTCCTGGCGTTTGTGGTCAATATGGTGGCGTATGCGGGCGCCGCGTGGGTGCTGGGCGCAAATAACGAGAACGTGGTATTGGTGTTGGTTTCCACCTCCTTTGCATGGATTGTGTCCGTGCTGTTTGCTTACTGGACGAACCGCACGTTTGTGTTTAAAAGCAAAATCACCGGTAAGGCAGGGGTTTGGAAGGAATTTGCCTCGTTTGTGGGGGCACGGATTGTGACGGGTTTGATGGAGCTTGTGATTATGTACCTGATGGTGGACCTCGCAAACATCGACGATATGATTTCCAAGTTTGTGTGTAACGTGGTAGTGATTGTTTCCAATTATATTTTCAGCAAACTATGGGTGTTTCGGAAGAAAGAAGCATAGGGACCGGGGAACGGGTCTGTGGAAAGGAGAGGGGGGATGCCTGTGGGGCAGGTGTTTTTGCCGGACGGGGGGCGGACAAAAAGGAAGGCGAATTATGAACTGCTGCGGATTCTGTCGATGGTGATGGTGATAACGCTGCATTATCTGAGTCATACCGGAAGCCTGTTGGAAGCGGGGGAAGACGCTTCGGCTAGACGGTTTTTGGGAACGCTGATCGAATCGTTTTGTATTGTGGCGGTGAATGTGTATGTATTGATCAGCGGTTATTTCCTTGTGGAAGCGGGGTTTCGGGTGAAGCGGATTCTGATTCTTGCAGCCCAGGTGTTGTTTTATTCGCTGCTGGTTCCCCTCGTGATGCTGGGAATGGGGGGACTTGCGGGGGAGGAAGGAATCTACCGGATGATTCCTTATGTGTTTCCCCTGCAGACCGAGCATTACTGGTTCGCCACTTCTTATGTGCTGCTGTACCTGTTTTCACCGCTTTTAAATGCCGCGGTGAAGCACATGGGGAAACGCCAGCTCCGGATTGTGATTGCCGGGCTGCTTTTACTGTTCGCCGGAGTGAAAAGCGTGGCACCGTTTTATTTCGTGACGGACCGCTTCGGGTATGATTTCGGCTGGTTCCTGTGCGTATACCTGGTGGCGGCTTACCTGCGCCTGTATGGCTTTTCCGTGCTGCGGACCGCAAAACGGGCATGGGGGTGTTATGCGGGCTGCGCCCTCCTTACGTTTGCCGCCGTGGCAGGTGCATGGCTGTTTTACGGGAAAACGGGGATGTTTGCCTATTATGTGTCCGTTCCTTTTCATTATAACTATGTGCTCTGTCTGCTTGGCGCCGTTGCGCTGTTTGCCGCAGCAGGGCATTGGAACATCCCGGAGGGTAAACGGGCGGACGGGATTTGCTTCCTGTCTGCGTTTACGTTTGGCGTATATCTGTTTCATGAACATTTGGATATCCGCAATGTGTGGGTGGGATGGATTGAGGAATTCATGGGACCGGTGGCGGAGACGGGAACCGGCGGATTTCTTATTCATTTGGCGGTTTCCGTCGTATTGGTTTATGCGGCGGGGACTTTTGTGGATGCGGTGCGCCTGAATATTTTCCGGTATGTCCACCGCTATGTGTCAAAGACGCGGCTGGCGGCGGCGGTGCGGCGGCTGGACGGAGCGTTTTCGGAAGAACGGTAGGACACGGCTTTAGCGGGAATACCGGGAGAACGTGCAGGGGGAAAGTCAGAGGAAAATTCAGAAAGAAATTCAAAAGAAGATTCAGAAGAAGATTCAGAAGAAGATTCAGAAAAGCAGGGAGGGAAAATCATGCGGTTACAAAAAGAAACAGAAAACCGGTTAACCAGGGTGGTGTTTCCGCTGGTGCTATTGGTATTCCCGCTGCTTTTGGCCAACCAGGGCATTGACGTTACGGATACGACTTATTCCCTCGGGTATTACCGTTTTATGGAAGAAATGGACATCACATGGGTACTTGCCACTTACCTTGCGAATGTGGCAGGGGCTTTTCTGATGAAGCTGCCCATGGGGGATACGCTGCTTGGCATGAATGTTTATACCGGGCTTTTGGTGTCGGCGACCGCCTTGCTTTGTTATGTGGCGCTGGTGCGGTGGATGCCGTCATGGATGGCTTTTACGGGGGAGCTTACGGCGCTGGCGCTTTGTTGGTGCCCTACCACCATCTTGTATAATTACCTGACCTATTTCCTGTTTGCGGCGGGGAGTCTGCTGCTTGGCAGGGCGCTGTTTACGGGAAAAAATGTTTGCTATGTGCTGGCGGGCGTCTGCCTTGGGCTGAACGTGACGGTGCGTTTTTCCAACCTGACGGAAGCGGCGCTGATTTTGGCGGTATGGTTTGCCGGATGGCTGGAACGGGGGAAAATAGCTGTGACGGTGAAGCGGACGGGGCTTTGCCTTGCCGGGTATTTGGCGGGCTTTGGCGGCGTTCTTTTGTTGATTACGGCAAAATACGGGACGGGCGCTTTCGCCGCCATGGTGGGCAGCCTGTTTGGCATGACGGAGGAAGCCTCCGATTATACGCTGTGGGGAATGGTTTCGGCGACGGCAAGCGCCTATGCGGCGGGACTGAGATGGATGGTTTACATGATTCCCTGCGCGGCAGCGGGAACCATTATGTTTTTGGTGGAAAAAGGAAAGTATGAAAAGGGCAAAAAAATACTTTACTGCGCCGGTATTTTGGTGCTGCTGCGTTTTTACTGGGGGCAGGGTATGTTTTCCCTGCGTTATTATAACGAAGGATGCGTGTTCCAGTGGATGATGCTGTTCCTGATTGTAACGGCGGTATGTGCCGCAATGGGGACGGCGGGGTATTTTTCCAAGGACCACAGGGTGCGGCTGGCATCGGTGACGGTGCTCCTCATTCTTTTGGTTACGCCGTTAGGAAGCAACAATTACACGTACCAAAATATGAATAACCTGTTCCTCGTTGCGCCGTATACCGTTTGGGCGTGCTTCCGTCTGTTCCGGAAAACGGGGCGCGGGGGCGTTCATTTTCCCTGGCAGGCGTTTACCGTGCTGATTTTGCTTATGACGCTGGTACAGGGCGTGGGATTCGGTCTGAACTATGTGTTCCGTGACGGGATATACGGGGAAGCCAGGGATTCCAGGGTGGAAAACAGCCCGGTATTGGCAGGAATGTATACCACGGCGGAAAATGCGGAAAGCCTGACCGGTTTAATCGGGTTCTGCAGGGAAAGCGGAGTGACGCGGGAACCTGTCCTGATATGGGGGGATGCGCCGGGGCTCAGTTATATTTTGGACGTTCCTTCGGCAATTTTTACCACATGGCCGGAGATACCGAGCAATACGTACGGGGCGTTGGATAAGGCGCTGACGGAACTGGACCGGCAGCCGCCGGTGATCCTGCACCGTGAGACGGGAAAGCCGGTGGCAGAGGGAGAGAAGAACGATTTGATTATGGATTATATCGAAGCCCATCATTATATCTGCATCTATGAAAACGCAAATTACCAGGTATACCGGGCAGGACAGTAATGCCTGCAAGGGTGCATGGGACGGAAAAAGGGCGCTGCGGCAGCGCGGAATGGAGGAGCATATGATTAATTTTAACGTACCGCCTTTTACGGGGAAGGAAATGGACTATATCCGTCAGGCGGTGGAAAACCAGAAAATCTGCGGGGACGGGGAATTTACGAAAAAGTGCAGCGAGTGGTTCGAGAAAAAAACCGGGACGGCGAAATGCCTGCTGACCACTTCCTGTACCCACGCCACGGAACTGGCGGCGCTGTTGGCGGACATTAAGGAAGGCGACGAGGTCATTATGCCCTCTTATACGTTTGTCTCCACGGCGGACGCTTTCGTGCTGCGCGGAGCGAAGGCGGTCTTTGTGGATATCCGGCCGGATACGATGAACATCGACGAGAATCTTATCGAGGATGCCGTTACCCCAAAAACAAAAGCCATTGCGGTGGTGCATTATGCCGGGGTGGGCTGCGAGATGGATAAAATCATGGAGATTGCAGGGCGGCATAACCTGTATGTCGTTGAGGATGCCGCGCAGTGCGTCATGGCGTCTTATAAAGGGAAGGCGTTGGGAACCATCGGCGATTTCGGCTGTTTCAGTTTCCATGAAACGAAAAATTACAGTATGGGAGAAGGCGGGGCGTTATTAATCCGCGAGGAAAAATATATCGAGGACGCGGAGATTTTCCGGGAAAAGGGAACGGACCGGAGCAAATATTACCGGGGACAGGTGGACAAGTACCGCTGGATGAATTACGGCTCCTCTTACCTGCCCAGCGATATGAATGCCGCTTACCTGTATGCCCAGTTGGAACTGGCGGATGAGATTAACCGAATCCGTTTGGCGAGATGGAACCGTTATCTGGAACTTCTGACCCCGCTGGCGGAGAGCGGAAAGATCGGGCTTCCGTTTATTCCGGCGGAATGCACCCACAATGCCCATATGTTCTATATCAAGACCGGGGATCAGGAGGAACGGGCGGCCTTGATTCAATTCCTGAAAGAAAACGGGATTATGGCGGTGTTTCATTACGTGCCGCTGCATTCGGCGCCTGCCGGACAGAAATTCGGGCGTTTCCACGGGGAGGATAACTATACCACGAAGGAAAGCGAACGGCTGTTACGGCTTCCCATGTTTTATAAACTGACGGAAGGGGAAGTGGATTACATTGCCGGAAAGGTAAAAGAGTTTTATGGGGCTTAAAGGCTTTTGGAAACGGTGGGAAAATGAAATACTGGCTTCCGTGCTTCTTGCCCTGCTGCTTTTGTTTATCGGGGTGCGGTACGACTACTATTATGCCATGAACGATGACGTGACGATCAAGGATTTGTTGTCGGGCGTTTATACGGGGACGCCGGAGGGACATAACATACAAATCCTGTATCCGCTCAGCGCCGCCCTCAGCCTGTTGTACCGTTTGTTCCCGGAGGCTCCGGTATACGGTATCTTCCTTTGTGTCTGCCAGTTTGGCAGCCTTTGGCTGGTGGTAAACAGGAGCCTGCGGTTTGGCGGGAATCCTTGGGTGAAGGCGGGAATGGCGGCGACGGAGGGCGTTGTGGCAGCCGCCCTGCTCTTACCGCACCTGGTGTTCGTGCAGTATACGTTTACAAGCGGTATGCTGGCAGCGGCAGCGGCATTTTTGTTCCTTGTACCCAAAATGCCGGAAAATAAGGATTCCGCGTTTTTAAGGAACAGTATTCCTTCCGTTCTTTTGGCGGTGTTATCTTATTTGCTGCGGACGGAGATGCTGCTTTTGCTGCTGCCGCTGATTTGCGTGGCGGGAATGTACCGATGGTCGTTTGAGGCAAAGATTTTTACCGGTGAAAATGCGGCGAAATACCTGACGGTTATCGGGGCAATCCTTGCGGGGATGCTGGCGGCATGGGCGGTCAATGCGGCGGCATTTTCTTCTCCCGGGTGGAAGGAGTATACGGCATTTTTTAACAGCCGGACGGAGCTGTATGATTTCCAGGGGATTCCGCCCTATGAGGGGAACGAGGAACTTTACGGGAGTCTGGGCATCACGGAAAACGGGCAGGCAATGCTGTTGGAGCAGTATAACTTCGGGCTGGACGAGGGATTGTCCGCCGGGGATTTGGATAAAATCATAGAATACCAGGCGGGGAGAAAAAGGGAAGCGCAGACATTTCTTTCCCTATTGGCGGAAAAGTTAAGGCTTTACCGTTACCGCATCTTCCATCAGGAACCGGCGGGAAGCGGGATTCCTGACGACTACCCTTGGAATTTGACGGTGCTTGCCGGTTATGCGGCGGTGTCCGGTGTGATGGCAGGAAACGCCATGAAAAGGAAAAAATACCGCAGGTTTGCGGCAGGAGCCGGGAAACTGGCGTTCCTGTTCTGCGTCCGGACGGCATTGTGGATGTTCATTTTGGTAAGGGGGAGGGACCCTGAACGCATCACCCATGCGCTGTACCTGATGGAAATCGTGATCCTGTCCGCCATGCTCCATACCGAAGCGGAGGTTTTGGGGAAGGAGAGGACGGGAAAGGGAAAATCCGACAGGAGCTTTGCAGGCGGTATCGTCCTTTTGGCTGCGTCGGTGCTGGTCTTTGCCAATGCGGTATCGGACCGGAACAGTATTGCGGATACCGATGCGGAATACCGGGCGCGGGCTGTGGCGGATACGGTGGACGGCGGAATGAAGGCGTATTGCAAAAGCCACGGCGGGAATTTTTATTTTATGGATGTTTATTCCGCGGTTTCCTATCCTTTGGAGCCGTATGCGTCCACGTATTATGCGGAGAAAATGTTTCGGGATGTGGATAACCGTTTCGGGAATTATGATTTGATGGGCGGATGGCTGGTGAAAAGCCCTACCCACCAAAAGAAGATGGAAGCCTTCGGGATTACTTCCGTGAAGGATGCGCTGCTGCATCGGGAAAACGTATATCTGATGGCGGAACTGGCGAAAGGGACGGAAGGGTTTGAAGACTATTTTTCGGAACAGGATACGGATGCCGGGGTGAAACTGGAACTGGTGGATACGGTGTGCGACATCATCGGCGTATACCGGGCAGTGCCGGCGGAGAAATAACAATGGGAAAAACACAGGGAAAGGCATGGACACAGGGATGCGGGAAGTAAGGATAACGGGAAACCGGATTGTGCTGCGGCAGATAGAATATGCGGATACGGCACATATTGTGGCCTGGAGGAATAAGGATTGGGTGAGGAGCCATTTTATCTACCGGGAGACGTTTACGCAAAAAGGGCATGAGGACTGGATGCGTACCATGGTGGAAACCGGAAAGGTGATCCAGCTCATGATATGTGAAAAAGGCGCGGAAGATGCGGCGTGCGAAAACGGAGCCCTGCGTCCGGTGGGAAGCGTTTATTTCCGTGATATTGACTGGGACAAAAAAGAAGCGGAGTACGGCATCTTTATCGGTGAGGACGATGCGGTGGGCAAGGGTTACGGTACGGAAACGGCAAGGCTTGCCGTGGATTATGCGTTCGGGGAGCTTGGACTTGAAAAACTGGTGCTGCGCGTATTTACGGACAACCATGCGGCGGTGGGAAGTTATGAAAGGGCGGGTTTTGTGAAGGAATCCCTGCTGGAAGCCGTGGAATGTTCGGACGGCGAAAAAAAGGACATGTTTTTTATGGTTCGGAAAAAAGAATCGGATAAAAAAGAACCGGATAAAAAAGAACAAAAACGGAAAAAAGTGAGTTTCGTCATTCCCTGCTACCGCTCGGAGCTGACGCTGCCTAAAGTAGTGGGGGAAATCAGGACGACGATGGACAGACTTGGGAAAGAAGGGACGGCATACGATTATGAAATCGTGCTGGTCAACGATTGTTCCCCGGACGGTACGTTCGGAACCATAAAAAAACTGGCGGCGGAAGATACCCGCATTAAGGGAATTAACCTGGCGAGGAATTTCGGGCAGCATGCCGCTCTGATGGCAGGCTTCCATTATGTGGACGGTGATATCGTGGTCTGCCTGGACGACGACGGACAGACGCCCGCCGACGAAGCGGGCAAGCTGCTTGCCGGTATTGAGCAGGGCTCGGACGTGGTGTATGCGAAGTATGAGCATAAGAAACATTCCCTGTTCCGCAATTTCGGCAGTCTGTTAAACGAGGAGATGGCAAAGGTGATGCTGGGGAAGCCGAAGGATTTGTATGTGTCCAGCTATTTTGCGGCAAGACGCTTTGTGGTGGAGGAAATGAAACGCTATACCAACGCATTCCCTTACGTAATCGGGCTGGTGCTGCGGACGACGAAGCGTATCAGCAACGTGACGGTGACGCACAGGGAACGGGAAGTGGGGACTTCCGGTTATACGTTCGGGAAACTGCTGGGGCTTTGGTTTAACGGGTTTACGGCATTCAGCGTAAAGCCGCTGCGCATTGCCACCGCCATTGGCTGTACCTGTTCGGCGGCAGGGTTTTTGTACGGTATCTATACGGTCATTAAGAAATTTATTAACCCCGACGTACCTTTGGGGTTCAGTTCGTTAATGGCGGCGATTGTGTTTATGGGCGGCATGACGATGGTAATGCTTGGACTGGTGGGGGAGTACATCGGCAGGATGTACATTTCCATGAACAGTTCCCCCCAGTATGTAGTGAGGGAAACGGTGAATGAAGATGGGCAGGAAGACGGAAAAGATAAATAAAAAGGAACACGGGAGGGACGGCATTCCTGCGCCGGTACTGTCGGGCTTGTTGGCGTTTGCGGCGGTTCTGACCCTGCCGCAGATGTTAAACCTGCATGGGAACCCATTGGCGGTGGGCAATAGCTGGTTTGGCGTGCCGGTATACGGGATGATTTGGGTTTCGTGTTACCGCGCCGTGACCGGCATACGGCAGGCAGGCGGGGGAGACGGAGGACACGGTATGGCGGTGGCAGGCGTCACGGCGTGTGTGTTTGCCGTCTGTCTTGCGTTTGGGGTGCAGTTGGAAAGCAGGGAAAGCGTGGACTTTTTAAGCGGTGTGCTGTGGTTTGCCGTTTTGGCATGGAGCCTTGTGTTTTTTCTTTGGATTTATTACGGGTGGATGCTTCTTGACAGACGCGGGGACGCGGGGGCCGGAAGTGGGGGGACGGCAGAAGAAGCGGAAAAGCCGGGAAATGCGGAAAAGCAGGGAAAAGCAGGGATGGCAAAAGCGGATGCGGGATGGATGGCGCGCCTGCGGATTTTAGTGGGAAAATGGGACGGGCTGTCCGGGAAAAAGAGGGCGGCGGCGACGGTATGCTTTTTCCTCCTTAGCTGGCTGCCGGTGTTTTTGGCGGTGTATCCGGGATTTTTTGTCTATGATGCGCAGGAAGAATTGGTGCAGGTGCAGACGAGACAGTTTACCACCCATCATCCGCTGCCCCATGTGCTGCTGCTGGGCGGAACCATACAGGCGGTGCATAAACTGACCGGTTCTTATAATGCGGGAATTGCGGCATATACCCTGCTGCAGATGGCGGGAATGGCTGCGGTGTTTGCTTATGTACTGTCTTATATGAAGAAATCCGGCGTGCGCCGGTGGCTGCGCACGGTGACCGCCTTTTATTTCGGATTTTTTCCGGTGAACGTGATGTTTGTACTCTGTTCGGCGAAGGACGGCATTTTCAGTGCGGCGCTGCTGCTTTTACTGACGGCGTTGGCGGATTTTGCGAAAGACGCGGAAACATTTCTCAAAAGCCGGGGGAACCTGCTGCGGCTGGCGGGCAGCGCGCTTGTGATGATGTGCTTCCGGCATAACGGCATGTACGCATTTTTGGCGCTTGCGCCTGTTTTGCTGTTTGCGTTTGCAAAGGGCTGCCGCAGGAAAACGGCGCTTTTGCTGGGGACGGTATTTGCCGCTTATGCGCTTGTGACAACGGGACTGGAAGCTGCATTGGACGCTAAGGGCGCCGGACGCCAGGAGATGCTGACGGTACCCATCCAGCAGCTTGCCAGGGTGTGGAAGTATGAAGGGGACAGCCTGACGGAAGAACAGAAGGAAACCCTGTACGGGATTCTGCCGGAAGAAGCGCTTCCGTATTATACGGCGAAAGTGTCGGACGGCGTGAAAATATGGTTTGACAACGAAGCCTTTACGGCAGAACCTTCAAAATATATACGGCTTTGGGCGGAAATCGGGCTGAGGCATCCGTTTACTTATCTGAACGCATGGTTTATGACTTCTTACGGTTTTTGGTATCCCGATACGGTGGTTGACGTATACCGCGGCAACAGTGTGTTTACTTTTACTTACGCAGACAGCTCCTTCTTCGGCTACGAGGTGGAACAGCCGGGAGAGAGGCACAGCCTGCTTCCGTGGCTGGATGGGTGGTACCGGGATATGTCGCTGGAAATTGCGCAGCAGAAAGTTCCGGTGGTATCCATGTTGTTTTCCATGGGCTTTCTTTTCTGGGTATTTGCGTTTGCGTGTGGGTATGCTTATTACAGGAAGAAATACAGCCTGCTGCTTCCCTTTGCCATGCTGGGGTTTTTATGGCTGACGGTGATACTGGGACCCACTTACCTGCCGAGGTATGTGCTGGTTTTATGGTTTGCGCTTCCATGGGCAGCGGCAGTTCTTGTAAACGGGGTATAACTGTGCTATACTTAGGAACTGTTAAGAATTGGAAAGGATACAGGTGAAAGTATGTATAAAGTAGTGAAGCAAAGCCGTGCCATACAGTGTGTCATTTTCCTGCTGACGCTGTGTGCCATGCTGACCGTATATCCGCTGCGTCTTTGGGAGGAAACGATTCCGTCGGTGAGCAACCAAAGGATTGCGGGCTCCTCGGACAGTGTGGGGGAGGATTATCTGCTGCAGCGTTTTATTGCGCAGTATGACCATTTGGCGACGGTGAACCTGTATGTGGCGGATTTTAGGAACGGCTGGTCTTATGACGAACGGGTGGATTCCTTTATTTTCCGTATGCTGGATTCGGATATGGAGATTATGTTCGAGCAAAAGGTGGATACCAGATTTATCGACATACCGGGTTTCTGCCCTATTTACGTGAACGAAGATTTGGAAGTGGGAAAGGATTACTACTATTTCCTGCAGGGTTTGGAAGGCAGCAGGGTTTGGTTTGGGTTGGAGGAAACGGAAGGCGCGGGAACGCCTTATGTCAGCCGCCTGATTTATAATTACGACGAGCTGGAAGGATACAATATCATCGGGGAATACTATTATTCGGTTCCGCTGCGGAAGGAAAAAGTCTTTCAGTGCGGCGCCGTACTGTTTGCCACAATGGCGATACTGATAGCGGCAGTGGAACTGCATACGCGCCTGACGGGGAAGGACAGGCTGGTAACGGTGGGACAGGCGGTGCGCGCCACGGCAAATGTGCTGGTGGCGGCATTTACGGCGGAAGCCTTATGGCTCGTGAGCATACGGAGGTTTTTCAGCGGGCAGTGGACGGATAACCTGTTTTATACCGTGGGAATCCTGCTTGCCGCCGTTACCCTTTTTTATATGGTAAACCGTAAGCGGGACAGGGGCAGTTACGTGCCGCTTGGTAAGAAATGGAAGAAAAATGCGCCGGACTATCTGCAGACAGCGTTTTTTGCGGCTGCCGTATGGGCATGCTGCAATTACATGAACGGGCTCTACGACATCCACCACAGGGTGGCGGAACGTCAGCTTATGGTATTCTTTGCGCTGGCAGCCCTTGTGATGTGCAAAAAAGAGGATATTTTTAATAAGTTTACGGTGCTGTACGCCGTAATCGCGGCTGCCGTTACCATGCGTTACTGCAGTATTTACGTGGATGTGATTGCGATGGACGAGTGGGATATGCGCATTCTGCGCTGGGGGATTGCCGTGGTAATCCTTGGGGGCCTTCTTGTGGTGAGTATCCTGCTGCAACTGCTGCGCAGGAGGAAAATGGCGCGTATCCGCATTTGGTATGGGGCGGTCATAGGGATATTTTTCGTGCTGTTAATCCTGTTCCGTAATACAAGATGGTGGACGGTTGCCATGGCTGCCGCTTTTTCGTTGTTTTATATCCGCTATGCGCTTTGGGATAAAAAGGCGCATTTGCTGCAGAATATCAGTAACGGGCTGCTGCTTCATTTTATCTGCTCCATGTTTTTCTGTTTTGTGCGCAGACCGTTCCTTTCGTGGATTTATCCCCGTTATCCGTTTGTGTTCCATACGGTGACGGTAACGGCGGTCTATATGGCGGTGGTTCTGTGCGCCGCATTTGTCCGGCTGACAGAGCGTTATTTGGAATACCGCAGGACGGAGGGGGAAACTGTCTTTGCTTATCTTTGGCGGGAACTTCTGTTTTTCGGACTGGCGGCTACGTATATGCTGTTTACCGCATCGAGGACGGGCTTTTTGGCGGTGGCGCTGATGGTAGCGGTGGTGGCAGTGCTGGCGGTGGCGGACATGGGGAAACAGAAAGTGAAAGGATGCGCCGTGCTTGCCGGACTGATGGCGGTTTCGGTGGCATGGTGTTTTCCGCTTGCATTTACCGCCCAAAGAATCCTTCCTGCCGTGTGCAACAACGTGTACCGGTATGAAGTGGAGGAATTTCCCGATGTGGTCATGCGGGGAAATGAATGGGATTCCATGTACTATATCACCATACGGAGGTTTACGGAAGTCTTTAACAGTAAAATATTCGACATACCGGAAAGCGGGACTTATTCTTACGAAAGAAGCCCGGAGTACCGGGAATACCTTGCGAAGCGTTTTAACAACAAAGGCGATGTGGTATGGGAAGGCGATATCGAGGAGATGCAGGATGTTCCCTTAGCGGACGGCAGTGTGCAGTCTGAGTCCGGCAGTCAGGGAGATTCCGGACAAACCGCCGTTTCGGAAGAAGGCTCCGGAGGACATGCGGAGGATACCGGTGACGGTGGAAGCACCGGTACGGTGGGAAGCGGCGATAAGAAGCTGAATATCATCGGTACGAAAACGGACGAAGAACGCGCGGCGGAAGAAGAAGCGGCGGCGCAGTTGGAGAAGGACGCTTTGGAGGGCAATTTTGAAAAGGCGGAGGAAGAAGAAACCGAGGAGGAAGATTTAAGCGTTTACGAAAAGACCGAGGAATATGCCAATGGCCGTATGGACATCTTCCGCGCCTATTTAAAGGAACTGAACCTTGCCGGGCATGACGACATGGGCGCCATACTGCCTGACGGGTCGCTGGCGGTCCATGCGCACAATATTTATTTACAGGTGGCATATGACCATGGACTGGCGGTGGGCGCCGTGTTCGTGCTGGTGGGAGCGGCGACGTTCGTACAGGGGTGCCTGTATTATAAAAAGAGGAGGCGGGTATCCTGTGCAGCCCTGCCCGTTGCCGTGCTGACGGCATTTGCCATGGCGGGTCTGGTGGAGTGGATTTTCCATTTGTGCCATCCGGCGGGATTCGTGCTGATGCTGACGCTGGCGCCGCTGTTGTTTGGCATGGGGGAGGAAAGCGGCATATGAAGCATATGAATGGGAAAGAGAAAAAACCTTTTAACGTAAAGCTGTTCTACCGCCGGACATGCCTGATTATTTACGATATCATCAGTATCGTGTTTGCAAGTTATATGGCGGTGTTAATCCGCTATGAGTTTCATTTGGATATGATACCGGAACACTTTTTGTCGCCGATTAACCGTTTCCTTCCGGTCAATGTCCTTCTTACGTTATGTATTTTTTACTTTTTCCGGATGTACCACAGTCTTTGGGCGTTCGCGGGGGAGACGGAACTGCAGAACCTTGTCATGTCCTGCGTGATGTCTACCCTGATGAACAGCGTTGGGCTGCAGTTTTTTAAAACGGTGGGACAGCCGGTACCGAACAGTTATTATTTCCTGTATCTGTTTGTGCTGATTAGTATGATATTTGCCAGCCGGTTTTCTTACCGGTTCCTGCGCAGCCAGAAGCATAAACAGCAAAATAAGAAAAACGGGATTTCCGTCATGGTCATCGGTGCGGGGGAAGCCGGGAACGTCATCATTAAGGAAATCGTTAACAGCAATTTCAGTACCATGGTCATTAAATGCATCATTGACGACGATAAGGGGAAATGGGGAAAATACATTCAGGGGATTAAGGTAACGGGCGGCAGGGATAAGATCATCGAATCGGCGGACATTTACGATATCGATGAGATTATCGTGGCGATGCCGGCCATTTCCCGCTCGGAAATGCGCAGCATACTGGAAATCTGTAAGGAGACAAACTGTAAGCTCCGTTCCCTGCCGGGCATGTACCAGTTGGTGAACGGGGAAGTGAATGTAAGTAAACTGAGGGATGTGGAAGTGGAAGACCTGCTTGGCAGGGACCCCATCAGCGTGGATTTGGATTCCATCCTGGGTTATGTACAAAGGAAAACGGTGCTGGTGACGGGCGGCGGCGGCTCCATCGGAAGCGAGCTCTGCCGTCAGATAGCCAGCCATAAACCGAAGCGCCTGGTGATTCTCGATATTTATGAGAATAACGTGTATGACATCCAGCAGGAATTGAAAACCAAGTACCCGGAACTGGACATGGTGGTGCTCATCGCCTCCGTGCGCAATACGAACCGGATGAACTGGATTTTTGAAACGTACCGGCCGGATATCGTGTACCATGCGGCGGCGCATAAGCACGTACCGCTGATGGAGGACAGCCCAAACGAAGCGGTGAAAAACAATGTGTTCGGTACCTGGAAGACCGCGCAGGCGGCGGCTTTCTACGGGGTAAAGAAATTTGTCCTCATATCCACGGATAAGGCGGTCAATCCCACGAATATCATGGGGGCGAGCAAACGAATCTGTGAAATGATCATCCAAACGTTTAACAACCATTACGATACGGAATTTGTGGCGGTGCGCTTCGGGAATGTGCTGGGCAGCAACGGCAGCGTGATTCCGCTGTTTCGTAAGCAGATTATGAAGGGCGGTCCGGTGACGGTGACCCACCCGGATATCATCCGCTATTTCATGACCATCCCGGAAGCCGTTTCCCTCGTCTTACAGGCGGGCGCTTATGCCAAGGGCGGGGAAATCTTCGTGCTGGATATGGGCGAACCGGTGAAAATCCTGGATTTGGCACAGAACTTAATCCGCCTGTCGGGGTACCGGGTAGGCGAGGATATTAAAATCGAGTTTACCGGCCTGCGCCCCGGAGAGAAGTTGTATGAGGAACTTTTAATGGAGGAAGAAGGGTTGAAGGAAACGGCGAATAAGCTGATTCATGTGGGGAAGCCTATTGAAATAGACGAGATGAATTTCTTTAAGCAGCTTAAGAAACTCAAAGAGGAGTCCAAGAACGAAAGCAGGGATATCCGTCCGTTAATCCGGGAAATTGTACCGACTTACCATTATACGGAATAAAAGGAACCGAAGGAAATAGATGGAATACAAGGAACCGCAGGGAATACAAAGAGGAGGTGTCCGTATGGAAAAGGAACAGAAAAGGATTTACCTGTCCAGCCCGACGATGCACGGGAAGGAGCAGGAATTTGTGCAGGAGGCGTTCGATACGAACTGGGTGGCGCCTTTGGGACCCAATGTAAACGAATTTGAAAAGGAGATGGCGCGTTACGTGGGAATTTCCCATGCTTCCGCATTGAGTGCGGGAACGGCGGCCATTCATCTTGCGCTGCGTCTGCTCGGCGTGGGGCGTGGGGATGTGGTGTTTGTGTCTTCCCTCACGTTTTCGGCAAGCTGCAATCCCATTGTTTATGAAAATGCGACGCCGGTATTTATCGATTCGGAGCCGGATACATGGAATATGTCGCCGGAAGCGCTGGAAGCGGCTTATGAAAAATATCCGGACCCGAAAGCGGTTATTTTGGTCCATCTGTACGGAACTCCTGCCAAACTGGATGAAATCATGGCAATTTGTGAAAAGCACGGGACGGTGTTGATAGAAGATGCGGCGGAATCCCTTGGCAGTACCTACAAGGGAAAATATACCGGAACATTCGGGAAGATGGGGATTTATTCCTTTAACGGCAATAAGATCATTACCACTTCCGGCGGAGGAATGCTGGTATCGGAGGATGAGGCGTTGATTCAAAAGTCCCGCTTCCTTGCGACGCAGGCACGCGACCCTGCAAGACATTACCAGCATTCACAGATTGGTTATAATTACCGGATGAGCAATATCGTTGCCGGGATTGGCAGGGGGCAGCTCTTGTATTTGGAGGAGCATAAGAAGCGCAAGAAGGAAATCTATGCGCAGTACCGGGAAGCCTTTGCGGATATTCCGGAGATATCCATGAATCCGCTGAACCCGGACGGGGATGCGAACTGCTGGCTGTCCGGCATGCGGATTGCGCAGGGCTGCGGCGTGACGCCGGATATGGTGATGGATGCGCTGGAAAAAGAGAATATCGAGAGCCGTCCGGTGTGGAAGCCGATGCACCTGCAGCCGGTATTTGCGGAGTGTGATTTTTATTCCGCCAAGGAAACGGGAAGTCTTGCGGAAGATGTATTTCTCAGCGGACTTTGCCTGCCCAGCGATATTAAGAATACGGCGGAAGATATGGGGCGGATTATCGGAATTGTGAAGGGCCTGTTTGGAAAGTAATCGGTCAGGGAGGTATGGGATGTACCGGAGGTTTGTGAAGCGGGGATTGGATTTTTTGACGGCATTGGCGGCCCTTTTGGTGTTAAGCCCGGTGCTGTTGGTGTTGGCGGTGCTGGTGCGGTGCAAGCTGGGGACCCCTGTGCTGTTCCGGCAGGAGAGACCGGGGCTGGACGGGCGGATTTTTACGCTGTGCAAGTTCCGGACGATGACGGACAAAAAGGATGACCGGGGGAATTTGCTGCCGGACAGCGAAAGGCTGACCAAATTCGGACGCCTGCTGCGTGCGGCGAGCCTGGATGAGCTGCCGGAGCTGTTGAATATCTTAAAAGGGGATATGAGCCTGATCGGACCAAGACCGCTTTTGGTATCTTACCTGCCGTATTACACGGAGGAAGAAAAGCTGCGGCATACGGTCAGGCCGGGATTAACGGGATTAGCGCAGGTCAGCGGCAGGAATTTCATCGATTGGGACAGGCGGCTGGAAAAGGATGTGGAGTATGTGAAGAACCTGTCGTTTGCCATGGATATGAAAGTCCTGTGGCTGACGGTGAAAACAGTGTTTGGCCACAGCGGGGAAGTGGCGGAGGATACCAATGCGGTGGAGGGGAATTTCGCACAGATCCGTAAGCAGCGTTTGGAGGAAACCGGAAAGCTGAAATGACGGCGCGGGCAGAAGCGCGCAGGGATGCCGGAAGGACAGGTCCGGACATGCCAGAACATGCCAGGACATGCTAAAGCATGTCTTGGGAATCCGGGATTTGGAAGCAGGAAGACAGAGAGGAAGTAAGGGAAGCCTATGAATATTTTGATATTGAGCGCGGGAACGAGGAATAAGATTGTACAGTATTTTAAGAGGGAGCTTGGAAACGAAGGGAAGGTCATTGCCACTGACTGCTCGAACCTTGCCCCGGCGGTATATGATGCGGACCGGTTTTACCTGGTGCCGAGAATATCCGAACCGGGATATCTGGACCTTATTTTGGATATCTGCAGAAAGGAAAACGTGGACGGCGTGTTTTCCCTTATCGACCCGGAATTAAGCCTTTTGGCAAAGGAGAAGGAGCGTTTTCTTGAGGTGGGCGCCAAACCGGTGATTTCTTCCTATGAGCTGGTGGAAACCTGTTTTGACAAGTATAAAATGTATCAAATGCTTTGCGGCATGGGGATTCCCACCGGAAGGTGTTATGCAGGGAAAGAGGAATTTTATGAAGCGCTGCATAAGGGGGAGATTTCTTATCCGGTGTTCGTAAAACCGGTGAAAGGAAGCGCCAGCATCCATATCAATAAAATATGCTGCGACGGGGAAATCGAGGCACTGTTCCAAAGATACGATGATTTGATGGTGCAGGAGTACATGGACGGCACGGAATACGGGGCGGACGTGTACGTGGATATGCTGACGGGCAGGTGTACTTCCATTTTCGTGAAAGAGAAGATTAAGATGCGTGCGGGGGAAACGGACAAGTCGGTTTCCTTTAAAGACGAGAAACTCTTTGCCATGATTGAAAAATTCGTGGAAAAATGCGGGTTCTGTGGTATGATAGATATGGATATCTTTAAAATAGGGGACACGTATTATATTTCGGAGGTAAATCCCCGCTTTGGCGGCGGTTATCCCCATGCTTACGAGTGCGGCGTCAACTTTCCCCAGCAGGTGATCCTTAATTTAAAGGGAGAGGAAAACAGGGATTCCATCGGTCGTTACCGCGCCGGTATCTGCATGATGAAATATAATGAAATAGCCATCAGGGATATGAACGATACGGAGATAATCAGATAGAATGGGTACAATACTTATACTAACCAACTCCTCCGGCGGGCTGTATGATTTCCGCAATGAGCTGCTGTTGGGGCTGTTAATCAAACACCGGGTCATCATCAGCCTTCCCGATGATACGAAGGGGAAGGAACTGCGGGAGGAGGGATGCGAGATCATTACCACTCCCATTAACCGCAGGGGGGTGAATCCGGGGGAAGACGGGAAACTGTTTCTCGCCTACCGGAAACTGTTAAAACAGGTAAAACCGGATTTAGTCATTACTTATACGATAAAACCGAATATTTACGGGGGATTTGCCTGTCGGCTGCTGCGGATTCCTTATATATCCACGATTACCGGATTGGGAGGGGCATTTGACCGGAAGGGATTGTTTTTAAAAATGATTGTCTGCATGTACCGGACGGGTTTAAGGAAGGCGGAATGCATTTTCTTCCAAAACAAGGAAAACAAGGGGATTTTTGACGGATTCCGCATCAGGGGAAAGAAGGAACGGCTGGTAAACGGTTCCGGCGTTAACCTGGAGCGGCATGTATTCGAGGAATACCCGAAAGTGGGGAAGACGGTGTTCTTGTTCGTGGGAAGGGTCATGAAGGAGCGCGGAATCCTGGAATTTCTTGAGGCGGCGGTGCGGCTGCACCGGGACGACGTGGAATTTGCCATTCTCGGTTACTGTGACGAAGACTATCAGGAACTTTTGAACGAATATGAAGAAAAGGGGATTATCAGCCAGTGGGGCTTCCATACGGAAGTGCACCCGTTCCTTACCAGGGCGGAAGCCGTGGTGGTGGCTTCTTTCCATGAGGGGATGTCCAATGCCTTAATCGAAGCGGCGGCAACGGGACGCCCTGTCATTGCCTCGGATATCAGCGGATGCCGGGAAGCCTTTGAGGAAGGCGTGACCGGTTTCGGCTTTACGCCCGGCAATGCCGATGATTTAATCGGCGCCATGGAGAAATTCCTTGCGCTGTCCAGACAGGAACGGGCACGGATGGGGAAAGCGGCAAGGGAGAAGATGGAACGCGAATTTGACAGGAAACAGGTGATACGGGCATATTTGGAGGAAGTGGACCGGATTGTGGAGTGAATGCGGCAGGGGGCCGGAAATTCATATTGGGGATAAGACGATTGTGGAAGCGACCGTGTAGCGATGATTGATATTAGGATGCGGATAAAAGGATGCAGATGAAAGAATGCGTTAAAGGAGGAACAGCTAGATGGGATTGTATGAGAAGTTGGTAAGCGGGGAAGAAAAACTGTCTTTGGTAGGTTTGGGCTATGTGGGGATGCCCATTGCCGTTGCCTTTGCGAAGAAAATCAAGGTCGTTGGATTTGATTTGAACGAACAGAAAATCGGATTGTACCAATCGGGGGTAGATCCTACCAACGAAGTGGGACCGGAGGTAATCCGGAATACCACGGTGGAATTTACGGCGGATGCATCGAGGTTAAAGGAAGCAAAGTTCCATATCGTTGCGGTTCCCACACCGGTCAACGACGACCATACGCCCGATTTAAGCCCGGTGGAGGGCGCAAGCCGTCTGTTGGGGAAGAACCTGACCAAAGGTTCCGTCGTGGTATTTGAATCCACGGTGTACCCGGGCGTGACGGAGGAAATCTGTGTTCCCATTTTGGAAAAGGAATCCGGGTTAACGTGCGGAGTGGACTTTAAAATCGGGTATTCCCCGGAGCGCATTAATCCCGGCGATAAAGTGCACCGTTTGGAAACCATCACGAAAATCGTATCCGGTATGGATGCGGAAACGCTGGATACGGTGGCAAAGGTATATGAGCTGGTGGTGGAGGCAGGGGTATACCGCGCGGAATCCATTAAGGTGGCGGAAGCGGCGAAAGTCATTGAGAACAGCCAAAGGGATATTAATATTGCGTTCATGAATGAATTGTCCATTATTTTCCATAAAATGGGCATTGATACAAAGGCGGTACTGGAAGCGGCAGGGACGAAATGGAACTTTTTAAAATTTGCTCCCGGTTTGGTGGGCGGCCATTGTATCGGCGTGGACCCTTATTATCTGACCTATAAGGCGGATGCGCTGGGCTATCATTCCCGCATTATCCTGGCAGGACGCCGCATTAATGACGATATGGGCAGGTACGTGGCGGAAAATGTGGTGAAAAACCTGATTAAAACGGATATTCCGGTGAAAGGGGCGAAGGTGGCGATTTTAGGGTTTACGTTTAAGGAAAACTGCCCGGATACGCGCAACACGAAAGTCATCGATATTTACAGGGAGCTTGGGGAATACGGCATTACGCCGATGGTGGTGGATCCTGCGGCGGATGCCGGGGAGGCTGAGCGGCTTTACGGGATTACGTTTGGCAGGCTGGAAGACGTAAAGGACATGGATGCGGTTATTGTGGCTGTGGCGCATGCTGCATTTTTGGAGCTTTCCAAGGAAACCATAGGCGGGTTTTTCCATCCGAAGCATGAGGTAAAAGTACTGATGGACATCAAAGGACTGTTAAGGAAGGAAGATTATCAGGAAGGCTATTTGTATTGGAGGCTGTAATGACAGAGCGGAAGAAACGGGCGGTGTCTTTCCTGCCGGTTTATGCGGTATTCCTCGGCATGTTCCTTGTGTTCGGACCGGGGGTATATAACGATTCGGACCAGTATATCAAAATGCATATCCACAGGGAGCCGTTGTACCCCCTGTTTCTTGCCCTGCTCCGGACGCTGTTTCCGGGGGAGGAAAATTGGCTGACGGCGATGGGAATTCTGCAGAACATGATTGCCGCATTCAGCGTATGGGCGTATGCGGAATATGTGGGCAGGCGGTTTAAACTTTCTGTTTGGGGGAAAACCGCCGTCCTTCTTTTGGGATTCGCCCCCCATTTCACGACGATGTTCTTTTCTTCCCTACATCTGTTTATGAGCAATTCGGTGATGAGTGAAGCACTCTGCCTGCCCTTTTTCACGCTTTTTATGATGGAATGTTTTAAAATAGTTGTGGAAACGAACAGGAAAGCGGTGCGGAAGGCGGTTTGGGTCAGCCTTGGGCTGTCACTCCTTCTGTCCCTGACAAGAAGTCAGATGATGCTGACGGTGTTAATGTGGCTGGTGGTAGTGGGCGCAAGGATTTTATTTGCAAGAGGCGCGGTTTTTGAAGGCGGGGGGGAAAACGTGCAGGCAGACCGCCGGAAAACGGCGGGGATTGGAGCAGGGGACGGAACCGGAAGCGGAATTGGATTCAAAAAGGAGAAGGCATGTCGGCTGGCCATGGCAGTCATGGCGGTGGTCTGTGTATTTTGTCTGCGCACATTGGCGGTGAAAAGCTATAATTTGGTTTTTAACGGACATTTTATCAATAATACGTATGGAACCGTAAATACGCTGACAAATATCCTCTATGCGGCGGACCGTGAGGACGGGGAGCGGATTGGGGATGCGCAGGCGAGGGAGTTCTTCTACCGCATGTATGACCTGACCGAAGAACGGCAGGCAAATTACAAATATGCAGGGGATTCCTGGAAGGAGAAGACGGAGCATATCGAGGAATGGCATGATACGGTCAAATACGAAATGATTGAGGATGTGTTTTACCAGACTTATGATAAGGAAGTAACGAGCGATTACATCATACAGAATTTAATGGCGGACGAAACGGCTGGGAAAATTATCAAAGGGATTCTTCCGGCATGTTTTGCGAGGTGGTTCGGCAATTACCTCCTGATTGCCCGTTACGGGTTGGTGCGAAGTATCGCGGTGGTTCATCCGGTGTTAAACTTGGCGGCGGCATTCCTGTATTTGTCGGCGTTTTTTCTGATGTGGCTGGTATACCGGAAGGATAGGAAGAATCCGGCGGTACCGCTTATGCTGGTTGCCCTGCTTGCGGTGGCGGCAAATGTTTCGGCAGTGTCCCTGACGATTATGTGTCTGTCGCGGTATATGATTTACGGCTTTGTCCCTTTTTATACGGGATATTTCCTTTTGGCGGTGTCGTGTTACAGGGAATACCGGAAGGGTTAGTAATGTGGTTTTGGTTGGAAGGAAAGGCGGGTGGCAGTTATGGTGGATCCGGTAAATAACCGGGGGTATCAGGAATACAACCGGATAAATGTAAAAGTCGGCACGAACGTGGAGAACGGGGAGAAATTTTCTCTGAATTACGGGCAGGAAGAAGATGAATCCGGCAAAAAAGAGGACGGAAAGACCAAAGTGGAAACGGACGGCGTCATCGCGGAATTTTCCAGCCAGACGCAGACTAGG